>CAZIVN010000136.1:0-7164 GCA_964542685.1 uncultured Halobacteriales archaeon | reverse complement strand
GGCGATCACCGGTAAACAGTGAAACTAAACCGTATCAGTCCCGCCCGCGGCACGGCGACCGTACCACGGCCTCCCCAGCCGACTCCGTCGCTCCCGCCGGTCGCTCCGTCGTCCCTCGCACAGTGTCGGCTCGTGGTCGCCACGCGGCGACCACTCGCCAGTGCGCGCCTCCACCGGTTCTCCGTCGGGCGCAGGCTGGCGAGCGGTCGCGAGCGAGTCCGCGAGCGACCGCGAAGCGGCGCCGTGGGAAGTCCTCGTGAACGAAGTGAACGAGTGCTCGGCAGAGCGTGCTCTGCCGGTGGATGAGCGAGACTGCGACGCGCGGAGCAGTCGAGCGAATCGGCTGGGGAGGTCGGGGCTTGGCGTGGTGCGGTCGCGGTGCGGTGTCAAGTGAGTCCCGGGGATCGCTACACGGTGGTTGCGGCCAGCGGTACTGATCGGCGGTTGCGGCCTGCGGTTGCGATCGGCGGTCGGCGGGCGTCCACGGCCGTGAGTACGCCAGCAGACAGATCCGTCGTCCGAACCGACACCGGCCGAACCGCGTTCCACCGACGAATCAGTCCACCCGATCCACGACGGCGCGAATCGTCCCGTACTCCGCGTCGCTGTAGCCGATCAGGCGAACGTCCGACAGCGTGGTCGGTTCGTAGTCCCGTACGGTCTCTGCGACGATCCGTGCGCCCTCCTCCAGGTCGAATCCCGCGACCCCACACCCCAGCATCGGCAGAACGACCGATTCACAGCCCAGGTCGTCCGCACGAGCCAGCGCGTTGTGCGTCGCGTCGCGGATGCTCTCGGCTGTCGCCTGGCCGTCGCCGTAGTGTGGCATCGCGGCCGCGTGGATCACGTACTCCGCGTCGAGTTCGAAGGCGTCGGTCACCGCGACCGCACCGAGGTCGACTGGCCCCTCCGCCATGGCCGCCTCGTTGATCGGACCCTCGGCGCCACGGCGCAGGGCCCCCGCGACGCCGGAGCCCATCCGGAGACTCGTCCCGGCCGCGTTGACGAGCGCGTCTGCGGACTGTTCGGCGATGTCGCCCTGGACGACGGTAGGCTCCATGCACGCACCTGCGCCGGCGAACACCCTCAATCTTGCCCGGCGCACTGCCCGGCGCGGACTTTCGCTTCGAAACTGTCTTCTCCGGGCGCTCCCCACCGGTGACAGTGGCACTGCCCTACCATCGCGCGGACCCGAGCGTGCCGTTCGTCGCCGGGAGTCTCATCCTCGGGGTGTTCCTCGGTGGGGTCGCGGGCGGCGTCGCCTTCCCGACGCTGCCGAACCTGGGCCCACTGCTCGGTATCTCGCCGCTGCTGGTCGGGACCATCCTCGCCATCAACCGCGCGACGAGACTGGTCCTGAACGCGCCCGCCGGGAGTCTACTCGACGCGGTCGGGACCCGCCGACCGATGCTCCTCGGGTTCGGCGTGATGGCGATGGCGCCCTTTGGCTACGTGCTGGGACTGGATCCGGGACCGATCCCGCTGTCGAGTGCGGCCATCTTTTTGCTGGCCCGGGTCTGCTGGGGCGCCGGGTCGGCGTTCGTGTTCGTCGGCGCGTTCAGCACCATCACGCACGTCACCACCCAGGACAACCGCGGGCGCTGGGTCGGGTACATGCGTGGTGGGCAGAGCCTGGGGTTCCCGGCGGGCCTGATCCTCGGCGGCCTCGTAACCGACGCCTTCGGCTACGCCACGGCGTTCACCGTCGCGGGCGTGGCCGGCCTGTTCGCCACGGCCGTGGCCGCGGCCGTGTTGCCGAACCTGGATCCGGACGTCTCCTCGACCGCGGGGGTGCGGGACCTGCCGGCCATCGTGCGCCGGGACCGCCGAATCGGCGCGGTGGGGCTGGTGAACCTCGCAGTGCGGTTCCTGTTCGCGGGCGTCCTCCTCTCGACGGTCGTCCTCTACGCGAGCGCGAACGACATCGGCATCGGCGGCCTCTCCGAAGTGGGCGCGAGTGGCATCGTGATGGCCATCAGCGTCGTCTTCTCGAGTACGACGACGGTCCTGGCCGGTCGCCTCTCCGACCGCGTCGCGAACCGCGCGTTCGTGACCGTGCCCCCGGTCGCGGCGCTCTGTGTCGGGTTCGGCCTGCTCGCGCTGCAGCCGACTCTCGTCGGAGCGACCGCCGGCGTAGCGCTGATCGGCGTCGGCGTCGGTGGGACGAACCCGCCGCTGCTCGCGTACCTCGGCGACATCAGTCCCGACGGCGACGTCGGCAAACTCGGCGGCGTGTACAACACGTTCGGCGACCTGGGCTCGTCACTCGGACCCGTCGTCGCACTCCCGCTCGTGTCCGTGCTGGGGTTTCGCCTCGGCTACCTGGTCTGTGTCGGCATCGCCGCCGGAGTGGGTCTCCTGGTCGTCGGAACGCTACTGGGAGCCGAGCGTCCGGAGGCCGAAACGCCGCCGCTCGACGCCGACTGACCTCCCAGGGGCCCGAGCCTCGCCGGAGAACTGGGCGGAGCCCCGGGGATCTGCACGAACTAGGCAGACCAAAATCCTTATGAATTTAGGCTCACCTAACTCCTGGTAATGCCGAGTCACAGTCGTGCGCCGTCCACCGACGAGCCGGCGGAGGACGAGGAGATGCCACGCGTCAGCGCCTGCGAGACGCGTCCCGGTCGAACCGTGTTCAGCGAGGAATCCAGCGAGGACGCCTGGATCGCGACCGATCTCACCGTCGACGTTCGACGGTAACCCGCCCTCCTCTCGGCGGTACCGAACCTCGACGCTGGTGCTCGATCAGTGAGTCGCTTCCGACAGCACCAGCGTGTCGTCTTCCAGGTAGTGCTCGATGTGGTGTGCGGCCTCTTCGACCGCGACGATGTTCTCGCGGTAGATCTCCGCGGTGGTGTAGTCGCCGAGGTTCTCGAACAGTTCGATGTGGTCCCGCAACGACTCGATGATCTCGCCGTACAGCTCGAGGTCGTGTTCGAGCGAGGTCCGGATGTCGAACACGTCGTCGGGTTCGGGTTCGATCGGGGCGTGTTCCTCGTAGTTCTTCCCGCCGGAAAGCGGGACGCCGCCGAGAGCCTGTGCGCGCTCGGCCAGTTCGTCGGCGAGTTCTTCGGCCTCCATCGCGACGTCACCGAGGAACACGTGCAGGTCGCGGAACTCCGCACCCGAGACGTTCCAGTGGTGTTTCTTCAACTGGTGGTACAGTACGTACGTCGACGCGAGGTCGGTGTTCAACGCGTCGACGATCTGTTCCGAACGATCCACGTCGATCCGGAGCGCGTTCTCTTCGATGCTGTCGGCCGCTCGCAGGACGGATTCCTGTTTACTCATACAGGCTAGCTACGGTCCCCTGCCTCTTAAACGTTCGCATATAGAAAAGAAATATTCTCTTAGCAGATTTTTAGTTTCTATTCTACAAACAATAGTTCTCTCTAAGAACTCTAATTCTTTGGAATGCTTCACCAGTGATCATCGCCGACGGGCGTCGGTCGCTGACGACACGCTTTACTGCCGCGGCCGACCAGACGCAGGCATGCCCGTCGACAAGTCGGAGTTCGAAGCGCTCCACCCCTGTGACTTCTACACGCCAGCGGAACTGCTGGAGCCGGACCGGATGTACACCGTCTACGAGATCGCTCGCCTGCTCCAGGAACTGGAGCCCGACGCCCAGCTGGAACCCGAGACGGAGGCAGTGCTCCTCGACTGGGCGATTCCGTGGGTCGTCGACAACGCCGACGACCTCGTCGTCGCCGAACCGAGAGGCGACGACGAGCCGGGGTACTACGGCCTCGCAGAATGAGACTGCTGGTCGTCGGCGCCGACAGGGTCGACGCCGGCAAGACCACCTTCTCCACCGGACTGCTGGAACGGATCGACGGCGTGGGGTTCAAACCCCGTGCGGGCAACGACTACTGGTTCGACCACGACGACTGTCGGCGGTCGCTCTCGGAGGGGCGACTGTACGGGAACGACGCCAGGCGACTCGCGGCAGCGGGGTCGGGCCAACCGGGCCCTGAATCGATCAACCCCGTTCACCGCCTCTGGCGGCCAGCGAGGGGGACTTCGCCCGGACTCGTGGGCCGAGAAGACCGGACCTTCCTCGTCGACAGAGTCGGAGAGACGTACGTTCGCAACGCTGCCGCCGACCTCCCCGAACGGGTCCTGAGGGAACTTCCGCTGTCGACTGCCGTCACCGTCGACAGCGTCGAGGAACTGAACGCCGTCACGCGGGACCGGTACCTGCCGGCCTTCCAGGCACTCGCGGACCGGGTGCGGGAGGCCGAGCGTGCAGTGGTCGAATCCTACGGCGACGTCGCACTGCCACTGTCCGGGACGACGTTCGACGCGGTTGCGGTCGTCGAACCCGGCGGCGCGCGGGTGTACGACGGGGAACGCTGGGTGATCGCCTGCGACGTGACTCCCGGACGCACCGGGACGGACCCGGGTGCCGGATCGCTCGAACAGCGAGTGGACGACGTCGAGCGTCACCTCGCCCCGCTCGCATCGGTGGCGTTGCCGCCACTGGGGGGCGACGTTCGGTCGGACCCCGCCGCGGTCGCCGACGCGTACGAAGTGGCCTACGACGCCGTCCTCGCCGCGGCCGTCGAGTAGGCACGGCCGCGTCGTCAGGCGTCGCGGCCGGCGAGTTCGCGAGCGAACTCCACGTGTCTGTAGGCGTCGCCGTCCACGCTCGGGCCGTGGCCGCAGTGCATCGTCTCCAGGTCCTCGTCGACCGTCTCCAGCACCCTGTCGATGCTGTCGACGAGCGTCGCGCGGTCGCCCTCGGCCAGGTCGGTCCGGCCGAACCCACCGTTCGCGAACACCAGGTCGCCCGCGAACAGGACGCTCTCTGCCTCGCTGTAGAACACGCAGTGGTCGTCCTTGTGGCCCGGCGTGTGACGGACGAGGTAGTCGTGGTCGCCGATCCGGACCGAGTCGCCGTCCGCCAGTTCCCGTTCGACGCCCTCGAACTCGGGATCGTACCCCCAGACCGGTACGTCGAAGGCGTCGCTGACTGCCGGGATGTTCCCCACGTGGTCCGAGTGCGTGTGTGTCAACACGACCGCGTCAAGGCCGCCCGTCCGCTCTCGGATGGCCTCGACGACATCGAAGTTCGCACCGGGGTCGACGAGGGTCGTCGTGTCACCGCTCACCAGGAAGACGTTGCTGGTGAAGCCGTCGACGCCGGCAGCGAGGTTCGAGAACATACCAGGCCTTCCCGACGAGAGAGTTTCACTCCATCGGTCGGACCCAACTGGCGACCGACTTTTGAGGGACGGGCCCCTCGCTCCGGGCGTGGACGCCCACCAGGAATCCCAGTCGAACCCGTTCGGGATGGACGAGGAGTGTCGGCGGTGCGAGTCCCTGTGCGAGACCAGGCGCCGCGTCGTCCACGGGTACGGCGACGTGGGTGCGGACTTCGTGTTCGTCGGCGAGGCGCCGACCCGGGCCTCCGACGAGGGCGCAGTGCCGTTCTCACGCCGCGAGGGCCGAACGCTGTTCGACCTCCTCTCCGAGGTCGGGCGTTGCCCGGCCCCCGACGCCACCCGCCCAGACCTGATCGACTGCTACCTGACGACGCTCACGCGGTGTCGCCACGCGGAGCGAGCACCGACCGACGACGAGGTTCGCAACTGCGAGGACTACCTCACCGCTGAGGTCCGGATGATCAACCCCGAGATTCTCGTCCCCGTCGGTGAGCGGGCACTGGATCGACTCGTCGCCGAGTACACCACCCACGACCCTGCGGAGTACGACGTCGTCGCGGACCACGCGACCCGGATTCGGGGCCGCGGCTTCGAACTGTTCCCGACGGTGTCGCCACCGGAGATGACGAAGGCCCAGGCGGCGACGTTCGTCGACGCCTTCCTGGACCTCCTCGCGTCGGACTACCGCCAGACGAAGGGACGCCGGTCGCGGTAGCCGGAGGTCCCTCACCAGTACGGCGTCGAGATCCAGGCGCCGCCGCGGGCGCCAGCAGCCGCGAGGACGCCGACCACGAGCGCCACGAACGCGAGCGTCGCCAGTATTCCCGTCCCGTCGAGGCCGCCGGTAGCGAACGTGACAGCCGCACCAACCGCACCGGCGACGATTCCGAGTGCCGCCAGCCCGCCGAGCAGTCGCAGTCCGAACATGGTCCACGCTGTCGGGGCCGACGAGTAAAAACCCGCGCCTTCAAGACGGCCGGTCACCGAGAGGCGACCATGACCGACGTGGCCGTACTCGTGGATCCACCGCGTGCGGGACTCGTAGCACAGGGACTGGCAGCCGCGACGCCCCTCTCGGAGGACGAGGCCGTCGACCTCTACGCGGCGTCGGTCAAGGACACGGCGCTGGCCGTCGCCGCGAGCGGTGGGGAGTTGCTGGTGAACTACCGTCCGGAGGAGACGATCCCGGAGGCGCACCGCCGCGAGGAGGGAGTCGCCGAGGAGACGGTCCGGACGATGATCACCGAGGCACTGGCCGCGGCGGACCACGACGCCGACGAGGTCCGGTTCGAACCCCAGGTCGGGTCGTCGTTCTCGGCCAGGGCCGGGAACACCGTCACGCACCTCCTGGAGGAGGAGGACGCCACCTCCGCGGCCGTCACCCGCGGTCTCGTCCCACTGATCGAGCGGACCCACGTCGACAACGCCGCGATGAAACTGCGCCGGTCCGAGGTCGTCCTGGGTCCGACGCCCGGCGGGAGCGTCGGCTACGCCGGGTTCGCGGAGACGGTCGACTTCGAGAACGCCTTCGCGGAACCGGCACTGGAGACGCTGACCGACCGCGGCGTCGACACCGGTCACGACGTCGACTACGTTCCGATGCTCCCGCGGGTCGACACGCCCGACGGCTTGGCGACGCTCGTGTCCACCATGCGAGCGAGAGCGCGGGCGGACCGGTCGGTGCCGCACTTTACCACCGGCCTCGTCGACGACTTCGGCCTCTACGTGGCGTCCCGGGACGGAGACACGGAACTCGTGACGAAGTAGGCGAACAGGCCACACGGACCCGTCGGCGACGGGCAGAGTCCCCCGGAGACGTGTGGCGCGACCGCGACCCTCCGGGGGGCAGTCGTCAGGTCACGGTCGGTCTGGTCGCTCCCTCTCACTTCAACCCACGCCCGGACCCGACAGGAATTTGTAACCGGGCGCCGCAACCTCGACACGAGGTGGGGTGGCAGAGCGGCCTATTGCGTCTGCCTTGAGAGCAGATGTCCGA
>CAZIVN010000135.1:0-7168 GCA_964542685.1 uncultured Halobacteriales archaeon | reverse complement strand
TCACCGTCGGCGGGAAGGCCGCCAAGGCGCTCAACGACCGGATGATCGGCGACGTGCCGACGAAACACGCACTCGGAAAACTGCTCGAGTACGAGTTCATCGACGGGTTCGAACCGACCCCGCTCGGGCGGGCCGTCACCGAGCACTTCCTCGCGCCGGACGAGGCGTTCGTCATCCTCGACGGGATCCGGAAGGGAGCCCACCCCTACGACGTCGTCGCGGACATCGAACTGCACGGCGAGGGGCTGTAAGCCGGCACCCGTCCCCCGCGAGTCCCCGACCGGCCGGAAGCCCTTTGCCGGTCAATTCATCAGAGTGTAACACGGACAACATGGCCGACGAGGACGGAACCAGCGTGTTGCTGCTCGCGGATCGGAGTGACGGATCGGCGACCGTCGCCGAGTGTGACGACCTCCTGCGGACCGACCGGGACTCGACCGCCGAACTCCGGGTCTCCTTCTCGGCGGCCGAGGCGGGCGCGCACGTCAGCGAGACGACCGACCGGCATCCGAGTCGAAAGGGGTTGATCTCCGTCGGCGACGAGGTCCGGTCGGCGACCGCCGACGGCGGTCCGGACTTCTCCGGGCCGGTCGCGGTCGACGCCGTCGCGGACCCCGGGAACCTCCGCGGGATCGGCATCTCGGTGAGTCGGTTCTGCGAACGGTGGGCGGACGCGACCATCGTCGTCTGCTTCGACTCGCTGGGTGACCTCCTCGAACACGCCAGCGACGACGCCGCCTTCCGGTTCACGACGCTCCTGAACAAACGCCTGCAGAGCGCCGGTGCGGTCGCACACTTCCACCTGGATGCGACGGCCCACGACGACAGCGTCGTCAACACCTTCGCCTCCATCTTCGACGAGGTGCTCACCCCCGTCGAGGCGGTCGACCGCGACGACCCGTCGGACGACGGAAACGCCGACGAGTTCGAGGCCAGCGACGAACAGATCCGGCAGGTGGCCGAGGAGTTCGACGACGACGGGTTCACGGTCGTCGAGGACGACGGTCGGACGGCGAACGCGGACGACGAGCTCACCGAGGCCAGCGACGAGGACATCGCCGAGATTTTCGACTAACGGCGCCGGCAGTACGGCCGGTCGTCGTCCGGGCGTCGACCGCCGACCGTGGTTTTTTCTCTCCCCTGCGAGTGCTCTGAGCCGAATGGCGACGACGCTACCCGCACAGGCCGGCGGGGGAGTGCCGCCAGTGACCACCGAGATACTGGTGCTGTTCCTGATCGTCGGCGTCGCACTCCTCCTGTTCGTCACCGAACCGGTGCCGATCGACATCGTCGCGATCGGAGTCATGTTCACGCTCATCGTGCTGGAGCCCTGGACCGGCGTCGACCCCGAAACCGGCGTCGGCGGGTTCGCGAGTTCCGCGACGGTGACCGTCCTGGCGATGTTCGTCATCAGTGAGGGCGTCCGGCGGACGGGGGTCATCAACATCGTGGGCGAGGAGATCGCAAGACGGTACGGCGACAGTCCGTACAGGCAACTGCTCGCCGTCCTCGGACTGTCCGGCGGGACGGCCGGGTTCGTCAACAACACGCCGGTCGTCGCGGTGATGATCCCGATGGTGAACACGCTGTCCGAGCGGACGGGCGTCTCGCCGTCGAAACTGCTCATGCCCGTCTCGTTCGCCTCGATGCTCGGTGGCATGCTGACGCTGATCGGGACCTCGACGAACATCCTTGCGTCGGACGTCTCCAGGCGACTCCTCGACCGTCCCTTCTCGATGTTCGAGTTCACCGGCCTGGGTCTGCTCGTCCTCGTGACCGGCGTGGTCTACCTGGCGACGGTCGGACCGTACCTCGTTCCCGAGCGGATCGAGATGGGCGAGGAACTGATCGAGGAGTTCGACATGTCCGAGTACCTGACGGAGGTCGTCGTCGGCGAGGACTCCCACCTCCTCGGCACCACCGTCGGCGAGTGTTTCGTCGACCTGGACGTCGACGCCGATTTCGTCCAGTTGATCCGCGATGATCAGGTGTTCACCGAACCACTCGCCAGGAAGGAGGTTCACGCCGGCGACATCCTCGTGTTGCGCACGGACCAGGAGAGCCTGGTGACCCTCATCGAGACGGAGGGGCTCGAACTCGCGCCGGACGCCGAGGTGACCGACGAGACGCTGGAGGCCGGGGAGACGGACATGGAGCCGGTGTCCGACCAGCAACTCGTCGAAATCGTCGTCTCGCCGGAGTCGTCGATCGTCGGCGACAGCCTGGAGACGCTGAACTTCCGACAGCGCTACGACGCGACGGTACTCGCGATCCGTCGTGGCGGCGACATCATCCACGCCCGGATGGACGAACGCCCCCTGCGCGGGGGCGACACGCTGCTCGTGCAGGCCGCTGACGACGCCGTCAAGCGGTTCGCGAACGACCGTGGGTTCATCCTCGCCCAGCAACTCACGCTGCCCGACTTCCGGTACGAGCGCATCCCCGTCGCCCTGGGCATCGTCGCCGGGGTGGTCGGGCTGGCAGCGCTGGACGTCATGCCGATCCTCGTCAGCGCGCTCGGGGGCATCGTGGCGATGGTCGCCACCGGCTGTGTCAAACCCACGGAGGTGTACTCCGCCGTCGACTGGAGCGTCGTCTTCCTGCTCGCCGGCCTGATCCCGCTGGGCGTCGCCATGGAACGCACCGGCGCGGCGGCGTGGCTCGCGGATGTCGTCCTCGTCGGCACGGCTGGACTGTCCGCGGCGGTCGTCCTCGCCCTGTTCTACCTGTTTACCACCCTCATCACGAACGTCGTCAGCAACAACGCCAGCGTCGTCCTCATGATCCCCGTCGCCATCGAGGCGGCGACTGCCATCGGCGCCGACCCGTTCACCTTCGTCCTCGCGGTGACCTTCGGCGCCTCGACGGCCATGCTGACCCCCATCGGCTACCAGACGAACCTGATGGTGTACGGCCCGGGCGGCTACAGGTTCACGGACTTCTTCCGGGTCGGCGCGCCACTCCAGGTGTTGCTCGCGGTCGTGACGACCGCTGGACTACTCGTCTTCTGGGGGGTATAACCCGCGCCGCTGGCGGCCGGGACCGGTCTTTTTGCCGAGTCCACCCGAAACGCGAGTATGGCCGTCGACCACGACCTCGCCGACAGCGTCGCAGGACTGCTCCACGAACCGACCCAGGTCCACGAGCGCGGCGTCGACCTGACGGTCGCGACGGTCCACGAGGTGACCGTCTCCGGCCGCATCGACTTCGGCGGCGGCGAACTCGACCCCGCCGGCCTGGAGGAACTGCCACCCTCGCGTCGCAACCGCGACGACGACTACGGCTGGTGGGACCTGGACGCCGGCCAGTACCTCGTCACGTACAACGAGACACTCGTCACGGACGACCCGCTGTGGATTCAGCCCCGCGACGCGTTGCTCGAACGCGGCGCCAGCCACCCCACCCTCCACACCGCCGACCTGCCACAGATGCCGCTGTCCGTCGGCGGCGTCGGCCTCCGGATGAAGGAGAACGCCCGGGTGTCGACCCTGCCGGCGCGTGACGAAACCCTTTAGCGACCCGGACGACACCGTACGAGTGCGGGACCGTGGGTTAGCCTGGTATACTTCGGGCCTTGGGTGCCCGTGACCGCGGTTCGAATCCGCGCGGTCCCACTCGCTGTCGCGAACAACTCGTGAGCGACAGCGAGGTGTAGCGCAAGGATTTGAACCAGACGAGTCGCAGCCCGCACAGCGAGCGAACGCGAGCGAGCAGGACCGTCTCGGCGAGGTTCGAATCCGGGCGGTCCCATCCCACCTTTTTCTCCTCGGGTCGCGCCTGCGGCGCGACCACTCGGCCAAAAAATCTGGATCAAAAAAGCCGCTCGCTCACTGCGTTCGCTCGCGGGTGCTGTGCTCGAACGCAACCGCCGAGAACGCCCGGATCAGCCGTCGGTGTCCGTGGCGCCCTCCTCTCGGAGAGCGTCGTCGTCGCGCTCTCGCGTCTGGTGACCGCTGGAACGCCCGTGTTGGCCGTGATCGTCCGGGGGCTGTGCGGAACCGTGACCCTCGGCACCCCGTTCGGAGGGGTGTCCGCCAGAGTGGTGCCCTCGGTCGTGGGTCCCGCCGTGCTGTGGTGACCCGCCAGGACCGGCGCCTCCTCTCGGGTTCTGGCCGCCGGTCCCCTGTCCCTGCGGCTGGCCGCCCTGGGTGCCGGGTGCTCTCTGGCCGCCCGCTTGTCGTCCCTGCGGGTGGCCGCCGGCCTGCCGTCCTTGCGGACGGTCGCCCTGCCTGCCGGGTGCTCCCTGGCCGCCCGCGTGCCGTGCCGGGACACCCTGTGCCGGCGGCGTCTCGGCGACCGGGTACGCAGGTGCCTCTTCGGCACGGAGGATGCGTCTGTCCGCGCCGACGACGTAGTTGTACAGGGCGTCGCGTCGCACCACCACCGCCCGGTGCTCGGTGCGGTCGGAGAGGTCCCACCCGGCGTGTCGGTGTCGTTCGACGCTCGTGTCGAGCGCGCTCGTCTGCGAGCCGGAGTCCCCATTCGCCCCCGGGGTCTGTCCTCCCTGCTCTCCGTCGGAATCGAGCGTCGAGGTGACGTGGTCGACTTCTCGCCTGATCGTGTAGCGCAACCCGCTCGGGGGGGCCCCCGTCTGCGCTCCGGGTCGTTCCGCCGCCCCCGGGGCCGGGTCGCCGTCGGAACCGGGCGTCGTGAGACGCACGACCTCTCGGCTGACCTCGTCGAGGTACCCACGCTCGTTGCGCCCGTCCTTGCCCCAGTTCCACACCTGGAACCGGGGATAGGAGTGGGCCCAGACGATCGACGACTCGCCGTCGGGGATCACCTCGACGGTAATGACGTCCTGGAACGACGGCATCGTCTTCTTCACCGTGAACGGCGTCTTGATCTCGATCCGCAGGTTCGACTCGTCGCGCTCGTCGATGGTCCACGGCAGGTAAGCGACGGCGTTGATACACGCCCCGAAGAGTGTCTCCGGTGGATGATCGTACCGCTGTTCGTGTCCCATACCAACGGTGTGAACGACCGGTGTGTAATTACTGACGGCTAGCCGAGTCGTCCGGTCGGCGGTCGCGTCCGGGACCAGCGAGGGAGCGACCACCGCAGCACACCGTACCGATGACCTGGTTGTACAATGGGTTACAAACAATGCCCATGTTATAAGTTACCGTGGAACAAGGAAAAGGCACCGGGTGACGGCAACTGGTCGTACGACCTGCCGCACTCGGCGGCACCCAGCGTGACGGACGCGGACGAACGGAGTCGTCCCGTCTCCCCCCCGTCCCGTCCGTCCCCCACAGGGGCACCACCGCCGCGTGGAACGTCCCGAAACCCCACTGTCTCCCGTTCCCGTGGCGGTTCACTCCCGACGCCGAAATATACGAAATCCCACAGGTAGCCACATCACTATTCTATCCGGGGGTTCAGTCGGTAGTACGGCCGACCACCATGAGCGAGGATACCCTGCCCGACACGGAGGTTCGCCTGGACACCGACCTCCTCGAACTCGACAAGCGAGTGTCCCGGTCGAGTACCGGCTATCCGGTGTTCGAGTACCGCATCGACTACCACGGCTCACCGCCGGGGGAACTGACCGTCTCGGAGTCGCTCCCGGCGGACGTCGACACCGGCGACGTGGAGTTCCACCCGGACTTCTACGGGGAGAACTGGACCTGTAGCGAGGCCCAGGTGGAGTTCGAGTACATCCTGCCCGACTCGGAGGTCGTCGAGACGAAGTTCGGCCTCTCCGTCGAGAATCCCGAGGCCGTCGAGGCGCTCGCGGGGCCGCCGGACGTCGTGGTCGACGACCTCGAAACCGGCGAGCGCATCGCGACGTACGCCCCCGCAGACGCCGAGACGGTGACGCCCGAGGACGGCGACGGGATGCAACCGGTCGAACCGGACCCGGTGAGCGACACCGTCCGGGACATCATCCTGGGCTCGAAGGAGGACGTCACCGGCGGCGACGCGGCCGCGGAGGCGGACGCCGACGAGCCGATGGTCGTCGAACCGGGTGGCGGGGACGCCAGCGAGGCGACGCCCACGAGTGCGGCCGCGGCCCCGGACGCCGCCGTCGCGAGCCGGTCGGACGACGACACACCGGACGGGACGAGTGCGGTCACCGCGCCACCGTCGGAGTCGGCGGCCGCCGAGGAATCGGACACGGCGGACGACGTCGACGCCGAACCCGAGACGGACGAGGCTCCGGGCGACGACGAGGCCACGGCGGACGACGCCGCCCCCGGCAGCCCCCAGTCCAGCGACGACGCGGGGCCGCCCGTCGAAGACGACGCCGGGGCGACGGCCGACGACGTCGACGCCGGGCCCGAAGCCGGTGAGGACCCGTCGGCGGCCGGCGGGAGCGACGACGGCACCGCGGCTGACGCCGTCGGCGGCGTGTCGCCGGCGAGCGTCGGGCGGGCACTGGCGGCGGAGTTGCGGTCCGGGGCGATTCCGGAGGAGGACCTCGAGGTGTTGCGCGACCACCTCGAGGTCGGGGGAAGCGAGAGCGACCGCGTGCGCCTCGAGGACCTCCAGTCGCGGTACCACGACGTGCTGGCCTACACCGACGCGCTGGAGGCGTTCATCGACGAGAACGGCGACGCCGACGGCGTCCTCGCGGACCTGCACGACGATGTCGCGACCGTCGAGGACGAACTCGAACGGCTCTCGGCGACCGCCGAACGCGTCGAGACGGAACTCGCGACGTACCCGGACGCAGACGACCTGCAGGAGCGACTCGACGACATCGCGGCCGACCTCGACGACACCCAGGAAACCGTCGAGTCCGAACTCGCGAGCCTCGACGAGCGCCTCGGGGACCTGGAGGCGACCGTCGACGACCTCGAAGACCAGACCGAGGTGTTGCTGGAACTCAAGGACGTGTTCGGCGGCGACTAGTCGTCGACGACCTCGATGCCGCGGTTGTTGACCGCAGCCGGGTTCAGTCCGACCTCCTGGAGGAAGTTCTTGTACTCGCGTTCGCACTGTTCCGCGTCCTGCTGGCGGTCCGAGGCCCGGTCACACAGCGCCACCAGGTCCTCGGGCACGTCGTTCGTGTAGACGATCCAGTGGTTGATCAGGTCCGACAGTCGTCGGATGGGCGAGGTGAAGTGGCCGTAGATCTCGAAGTTCAGTGCGTGGTGGCCCCCGAACGGATCGTTCATGTACTTCGCGCGGGGCATCACCTTCATCACGGCCCACTGGATCT
>CAZIVN010000134.1:0-7271 GCA_964542685.1 uncultured Halobacteriales archaeon | reverse complement strand
CCGTCGAACCGGCGGTCGATCTCCCTGGTCGCGTCGCGGATCACCTGTCGCTCGGCGCGTTGCATCACCCGCGAGGCCTCGTCGGTGAACTCGATCTCGACGGTCGGGAGGCCGCCACCCAGGAGGCCGCCGATCCCGCCCAGGATGTCCGCGGGGTCGACCTCGACCGCGAACCGGAACGCGTTCTCGTAGTCCCGCAGGGGCCCCGTGAACGAGAAGTGCTCCTCGACGAGGGTCTTCGCCGTCTCGCGGTCCAGTTCCGCCTCTACGGCCGGCCAGAAGTCGTCGACGGAGGAGTGAACGAGCGGTCGGGCGGCCCGTCCCATGCCACAGCAGCGCTCGACCAGTTCCGAACGGATCTCCTGGCGGCGCGCGCGTGACAGCGAGTCGCGCAGGGCGTCGACGTACATGTCCGCCTCCAGCATCCGCTCGCGGTAGTCCTCGGGGTCGGGGTCCGCCGCCTCTGCGAAGTCCAGCACGACGTCGAACTGCCGGAGAATCTCGCGGCGGTAACGGTTCAGCTCCGGGCGGACGACCCGCCGGTCCAGCGTGTCGGTGTTCTTCAACAGCTTGTTCGCCACCTTCGACCCAGCGCCACCGCCGATGCCGCTCCTGACCGCGGCCACGACGTCGAACTCCTCGTAGGCGATGTCGACGAGTTGGTCGGCGAACTTCGCGAAGCCGTCCGCGACGGCCTGCCGTGTCATCGTCAGTCCCTCACGGCCGAACCGACAAAGCCGTGACGACTGCGTCAGTCAATCGCTGCCGACGCCGACCCGCCAGGACCCGCACGACACGGTCACGCACCGTGGTACCGGTCCACTCCCGGGCAGCGGGCCGTATCGTGACACTTATGACGGCCTCCCGGTCTACTGTTGGGTGCATGGCGGGCTCGTAGATCAGTGGTAGATCATCCCCCTGGCACGGGGAAGGCCCCGGGTTCAAATCCCGGCGAGTCCATGATTCTGCGCCGCGAACAGATCGTGAGCGGCGCAGATCGGCGTCGATGCCCGGATTTGAACCCCTGGAAGTCGCAGCGCCGAGCGGAGCGAGGCGACCGTCTTCCTCCGGGTTCAAATCCCGGCGAGTCCACTTCCTTCGCTCACTACGTTCGCTCAGTCAGTGGCCTCGCCGACCTTCGCGAAACCTTCGGTTTCGCTCAGTCCCGGCGAGTCCACACGTTTCTTCCCACCGTACGTTCGAACGGTGACCTCGCCGACCGTCCCGTGAGCGCGGCGAACGGGACCTCGCGAGACGACCGACGGGAGTCTCGCGGTGCTCGCGAAACCTTCGGTTTCGCTCAGTCCCGGCGAGTCCA
Organism: uncultured Halobacteriales archaeon; assembly: GCA_964542685.1. Classification (GTDB taxonomy): domain Archaea; phylum Halobacteriota; class Halobacteria; order Halobacteriales; family Natrialbaceae; genus CAZIVN01. Next base: position 5,953 of record CAZIVN010000134.1, on the reverse strand, counting down.
CGTTCTTCGCTCACTACGTTCGCTCAGTCCACGTCCGCCTCTCATTTCGTTCGATCTTCGAAATCGTCGAACGTTCGACGTGCTCCCAGCAGAACCGCGCCGTTGGTGGGTACTCCCGATGGCCGGATGCCGCCACCCTGTAGCGTGCAGAACGCACCGACCCGAACCGTGTAGCTCCGCAATTGAAGTCCGTCCAGGCGTTTGCCATCCACATGACGCAGCTCTGGTTGGTCCCCGTCGACGAGCCGTCCTTCCAGCGGACGCTCGCCGAACCCATCGACCTCGCACATCGGGGAGAGAAACCCGACGAGTTCCCCGATCGGAGCCGCGTCTGGGGGGTCCGAACGGACCCGGAGCAGGGGACCTGGGAACGCGACAGACGGAACCTTGACCGGATGCATTCGGGCGATCCGCTCCTGATCTACCGGCTCAGCACCGGGCGGTACCACGCGGCCGGTCGGGTCGGTCCGTTCTGGCACACGACGTACGTCCGCGACGAGTACTGGGACGGCGGTCCCGAGGTCGACGTCTTCGCAGTTCGAGAGTACGAGGAGATCGACGCCGACCCGGAGACGGTCAACACGACGCTCGGGTACAAGGGAACGTTCTGGCCCCAGGGGCTCTGGCACGTCTCGCCCGAGCGACCTACCGAACGGATCGTCCGCGAGTTCGACGTTTGACCCACCGCCGGGTAGACGATTGCGAGTAGGTACACGTTCCCCGGCCGCTGTTCGGCCACTTGCTCCACGGCGGCGTCACGGGCACTGTGGTTCACGCGCGGGCCGACTACCAAACGGTCGCCCAAACGCCTCACTCGTCGCGAATGAACAGGGTTTTTAGGATGGCCTAAAAACACGGGAGCGATGAGTGAAGACATCTGCGTCGTAGTCCCGACGATACGGGAGTACGAGTGTGTCCGTGCGTACGTCGCGAACGCACGTGACCACGGATTCGACACCGAGAGACTGCACTTCGTACTGGTCACCGAAGACTTCTGTGACACCGACGAGATGGCCGCGATGCTGGACGACATCGACGTCTCCGGCGAGGTGTTCGACGGGACCCGCCGCGAGACGTGGTACGACCGACAGGGCGTCTCCGCGTACTCCCACCTCGTTCCGGCGGCGAGTCACGCACAGACGAGTTTCGGGCTCCTGTACCTCTGGGCCGGCGACTACGAGTACGGCGTGTTCGTCGACGACGACACGCTGCCCCACGACGACGTCGACTTCTTCGGGACCCACCTGCGGAACCTGAACTACGAGGGCGAGGTGGAGGCCGTCGACTCCGATACGAACTGGGTCAACGTCCTCTACCAGAACGCCGAGGACCACGACCTGTACCCGCGTGGCTACCCCTACGCGGCGATGGACGAGACGGTCGAGGTCGGCACCGAACGGGTGGACGACGTCGTCGCCTCGCAGGGCCTCTGGACGAACGTGCCGGACCTCGACGCCGTTCGCATTCTGATGGACGGGGACCTCGAAGGGCAGGCCCAGACCCGCACGGCGGCGACGGACTTCGAGGAGGACTTCGTGGCCCGGGAGGGCAACTACCTCACGGTGTGTTCGATGAACCTCGCCTTCCGCCGGGAGGTCGTCCCCGCGTTCTACCAGTGTCCGATGGACGACAACCCGTGGGACGTCGGCCGGTTCGACGACATCTGGAGCGGCGTGTTCCTCAAGCGAGCCTGCGACGTCCTGGGCAAGCAGATATACAACGGCGACCCGCTCTGCGAGCACAACAAGGCCCCACGGTCGACGTTCGACGACCTGCACAACGAGGTCGCAGGTCTCGAACTGAACGAACACCTCTGGCGGGTCGTCGACGACGTCGGCGGCGACGCCGACACGTACGCCGGGGTGTTCGCGGCGATGGCCGAGGCCCTCGCCGAGGGGGACTTCTCCGAGTACCGAAACGGGGAGTTCCTCAACCACACCGGCGAGTACATGCGCGACTGGCTTTCCTGCCTCGACGAACTGGACGGTGAGGTCGGTATCGAGGCCGAACCGGCCACCGCCGACGACTGAACCGACAGGTATAAATTATTTAGGCAAACCTAAAACCTAACAATGGACGACTATACGCGAACGGACGGAACTGACGAATCGAGCGGTCGGGCGACACGACGTCACTTCCTCGCCGGCGTCGGCGTCGCCGGCGTCGCCGGGACTGCAGGCTGTCTGAGCAGCATCCTCGACTCCGGCGGCGACGACTCGACCACCGAACCGGGACTGATCGGATCCAGCCGGATGGGCCGCGACCCGCCGGGCGGGGAGTCGATGAAGGACATGCCCGACCTGGAGGGCTCGCTGACGCTGTACTCCGGCCGCCACCGCTGGCTCGTCGGGACCCTCATCGAACACGTCGAGGGCCTGTACGAGGACTTCAGCGTCGACGTGCGCTACGACGACGCCATCTCGCTTGTCAACGACATCCAGACGGCCGGCGAGAGCAGCGACGCTGACGTCTTCTACACGGTCAACGCCGGCTCGCTGGGCCAACTGGCCGGAGAGGGCCGGACCGCGGCGCTCCCCGACGACGTCCAGGAGAAGGTGCCCGAGAGCTACCGCCCGGACGACGGCGGCTGGGTCGGCACCTCCGGGCGGGCCCGCACCGTCCCGTACAACACGAACGAACTGAGCGAGTCCGACGTGCCGGACGACGTCATGTCGTTCCCCGACACCGATGCGCTGGGCGAGATGGGCTGGGCGCCCGGGTACAGTTCCTTCCAGGCGTTCGTCACCGCGATGCGGGTCATGGAGGGCGAGGACGCGACTCGCTCCTGGCTCCAGGGGATGCTCGACAGGGGCGTCAACCGCTACGCCAACGAACAGCGCGTCGCCGAGGCCGTCGCGAACGGCGAGATCACGGCCGGCTTCGCGAACCACTACTACATCCAGCGAGTCCTGGCCAGCGACGAGGACGCCACGGTCGCGACCGCGTTCACGTCCGGCGACGCGGGTGCCGTGTTCAACGTCGCGGGCGCCGCAATCGTCGACTCCGCGTCCGACCAGGACCTGGCGGCGAACTTCGTCCGCCACCTCCTCTCGGCGGAGGCCCAGGAGTACTTCGCCATCGAGACGTTCGAGTACCCGCTGATCCCCGAGGTGGAACCGGTCGGGGACCTCCCGACGGTCGACGAACTCGACACGCCGGACATCGACCTCACCCAGCTGTCGGACCTCGAACCGACCGTCGAACTGATGCGGGACGTGGGTATCCAGGTGTAACGGGATGGCAGTTGGGACCGGCGAATCGGACGCGACCGACGGGGGCGAGGAGGCCGCGCGACCGATCGGTGTGACGCTCGCGAGCGCCGCCGTCGCGACGGCCGTCGTCACCCCACTGCTGTGGCTCGTCCTCGCCGCCGCCGAGGTCCCGCCGAACCGCGCACTGACGCTGTTGACCCGGTCGACCACCGTCCAGGTGTTCGTCAACAGCGCCGTCATGGTGACCGCCGTGACGGTCCTGTGTCTCCTCCTGGGCGTTCCGCTGGCCTGGCTGACCGTCCGGACCGACCTCCCGTTCAGGCGCTTTTTCACCGTCGCCGTGACGCTCCCGCTGGTGATTCCGAGCTACCTCGGGGCGTTCGCGTTCGTCTCCGCGTTCGGCCCGCGCGGCCGTCTCCAGACGGTCCTGGCGCCGTACGGCGTCGAGCAACTCCCGAGCATCTACGGACTGCAGGGGACGGTCCTGATCATCACGCTGTACACGTACCCCTACGTGTTCATCACGACCCGGGCGTCGCTGAAGCGCCTCGACACCCAGCTGGTCGACGCCGCGCGGACGCTCGACCACACGCGTTGGGAGGCGTTCCGGCGGGTCGTGGTCCCGCAGATCCGGCCTGCCGTCGCCGCCGGAACCCTGCTGGCGACGCTGTACGCGCTGTCGGACTTCGGGACGCCCGCCCTGATGCGTTACCAGGTGTTCACGAACGTCATCTTCACCTCGCGTGCCTACGCCATCGACCTCGCCGCGCTGTTGTCGCTCCAACTGGTCGGCGTTACGGCCATCGTGCTGTGGATCGAGTCCAGAACGCGGGGTTCGGAACGACTGTACACCCGTCAGGGCGGATACCGCGGCGACAGGGTGTCGCTGGGCCGCCTCCGGTACCCGGTGGCGCTGTTCCCCGCTGCGGTTGCAACGGTCGCGCTCGTGGTCCCTGTCGGGGTCCTCCTCCTGTGGCTGTTCGACGGGGGGAGTACGCGGACCGGCATCGCGTTCGACCCCATCATGGCCGTCCGCTCGTTCGAGATGGCGCTGTACGCCGCCGTCGCGGCCGGACTGCTCGGTCTCCCGGTCGCGTACCTCTCCGCACGTCACGACGGCCGCCTCGAGCAACTGTTCGAGCGCGCGACGTACGTCGGGTACGCGGTGCCGGGCGTCGTGCTGGGCCTGGCGCTCATCTTCTTCAGTTCGCGCACCGAGGCCTGGCTCACCTCGCAGACCGTGGTCCAACTGCCCTGGCTCACCTCGCAGACCGTGGTCCAGCTACCCTTCGAGATCGAACTGTTCCACACCCTGCCGGTGCTCGTGTTCGCGTACGTCATCCGGTTCATCCCGCAGTCGGTCGGGTCGACGCGGGCCTCTTTCCTCCAGGTCGACCCCAAACTCCCCGAGGCGGCCCGGACGCTCGGGCGCTCCTCGGTCGGTGCCTTTCGCTCGGTCACGTTCCCGCTCGTGGCACCCGGGCTGCTCGCGGGCGTAGCGTTGGTCTTTTTGACGACGATGAAAGAACTCCCAGTGACACTGATGTTGCGCCCCGCGGGATACGAGACGCTGGTGACGTTCATCTGGGCCGCCCGGGAGAACTACGCGTACGGCGAGGCGGCGCTGCCGGCGCTGCTGTTGCTCGCCATTTCGGCGGGCTCTATCGCGCTCATCCTGCGCGGGGAGGGGTACGATGTCGAATGAGTCACTGACGAGGGAGACCGAGCGCCCGGCCGACGCCGGGGACATCGGTGGCGAGACCGTCCTCGAACTGGACGGCGTCACCAAACGGTTCGGTACGGAGACGGTCATCGAGGGCCTCTCGCTGTCCGTCGCGGACGGCGAGATTCTGACCCTCCTCGGGCCCTCCGGGTGCGGGAAGACGACCACGCTTCGACTGATCGCCGGCCTGGAACGGCCCGACAGCGGTCGGGTGTCGGTCAACGGCCGGACGGTCGCCGACGACGCCGAGTTCGTCCCGCCGGAGGGTCGCGAGGTCGGCGTCGTCTTCCAGGAGTTCGCACTGTTCCCCCACCTCACGGCCGAGGAGAACGTTGCCTTCGGTATCGAGGACTGGCCCGAGGCGGACCGCGAGCGACGGGTCGACGAACTGATGGACCTCGTCGGACTGGACGCCCACCGCGAGAGCTACCCGGACGAACTGTCGGGCGGCCAGCAACAGCGCGTGGCGCTTGCCCGGTCGCTCGCACCGGAACCGGAGACGCTGTTGCTCGACGAACCGTTCTCGAACCTCGACGTCGACCTGCGCGTCGAGATGCGCGAGGAGGTTCGGCGCATCCTCAAGGAGACGGGTGTCACCGCCATCTCCGTGACACACGACCAGGAGGAGGCACTCTCAATCTCGGACCGTGTCGCCGTGATGCACGACGGCCGCATCGAACAGGTTGGCCGTCCGGACCGCGTGTTCCAGCACCCCGAGTCCCGGTTCGTCGCGGGGTTTCTGGGCCACGCGAGTTTCCTCTCTGGCTACCTCAGCGGCGACACGGTCCACACGGACGTCGGCGAGATCCCGCGCTCGTCGATTCACGGCCTGGCGGAGGCGTACGACGGGACGAAACTGGACGTCCTCGTGCGCCCGGACGACGTGAGTGCGCGCCCGACCAACGGCGGGGACGCAGACGGCGAGGTGATCTACCGCCAGTACCTCGGCCCGACCGTGCTGTACCGCGTCGAACTCCACAACGGCGACGTCGTCGAGTGCATGCACAACCACACCGAC
>CAZIVN010000133.1:0-7291 GCA_964542685.1 uncultured Halobacteriales archaeon | reverse complement strand
CGGGCGGGCGCCATCTTCCCGGACGCCGCCTCGAAGGCCGCGGAGTTCATCTGGAAGTCCGACGCGTTCAACATTCCACTGCTGTATCTCTGTGACACGCCCGGCTTCATGGCCGGCTCCCGGGTCGAGAAAGACAGCATCCTGGAGAAAGGCAAGAAGTTCATCTACGCCACCTCCTCGGCGACGGTACCGAAACAGACGGTGGTCGTCCGGAAGGCCTACGGCGCGGGCATCTACGCGATGGGCGGTCCCGCCTACGATCCGGAGTCGACACTCGCCCTGCCCTCGGGCGAAATCGCGATCATGGGACCGGAAGCGGCGATCAACGCCGTGTACGCGAACAAACTCGCGGACATCGAGGACGAGGAGGAACGCCGCGAGACAGAACGCGAACTCCGGGAGGAGTACCGCGAGGACATCGACGTCCACCGCATGGCCAGCGAGGTCGTGATCGACGAGATCGTGCCGCCCTCGTCGCTGCGGGACGAACTGGAGGCCCGCTTCGAGTTCTACGAGGGGATCGAGAAGGACCTGCCGGACAAGAAACACGGGACGATCCTCTGATACGGTGTCGTTTCATCCATTACCGGTGAACGCCGGTACCGTACTGGTGATCACCGGCAAACAGTGAAACTAACCCGTATGAGCCCGTTACCGGCCGGTGCGACCTGACTGATTCGGAGTCGACTCGGGATTCGGGCCACCCTCGCCTCCCGATCGCGGAGGCCCGTGTTTCGAAGTATTTTTCACGGAAACAACCCAATATTTATCGAAGAGACGAGAGAACCATGGTCTCCGCTCACCGCTTCCTTCCGATGCTCGGCCCGGGGGACACGCTCTCGACGCTCGCCGCCCACGAGCGCTCCCTCTGGGGCCTGCTCGCGGTGGCACTGGTCGCCGACGCCGCCCTGACCTGGTACGGACTCCAGCAGGGACTGACCGAGGCGAACCCCGTCGTGGCCGCGGCGATGGCGTGGCTCGGCGTCGCGGGCGGTATCACCGTCGTGAAGGGCTTGGCTCTGGCCGTCGCCGGGGTCGCGAGAGTGTCGGTGTCGCCGGAGACCGCTCCGGTCGTCCCACTCGCGATGGCGATTCCCTGGGGACTGGCCGCGCTGATCAACGCGCTCGGCCTGTTGACGCTCTGAACGGGACCTGGTCGCGAAACCGCCCGACGAAACCGCGGGGAAACCAACCATTGACCGACGGATACGCCCGGCTTCGGGTTCGGAGACGGCCGGAAGGGACACCCTGGAACCCGTCAGCCTGGACCTGTGAAACACTGAACCGTTTGAATTTAGTATTATCAAGTCTTCTACGGCCAATAAGTAACGATAATTGCCGATGTACCGTGAACGATTTGGTTGATTCAAGTACGGACGTCTCCTGGGTACTGTCGATGCACGAACCGATCGGTTCGCTCGTGGCATCGGGTCGGGCGCTGTCGAGGCTCAGAGACAGGGAACGACTCCTCTGGGCCGTCGTCCTAGCCGGGTTCTGTGCCGACACGGCACTGACCTACTCCGGCCTCCAGGCTGGCATGTACGAACTGAACCCCGTCATCCGCGCGTCCATCGGTGCCCTCGGGGCACTGGCTGGAATCCTCGCGGTGAAGGCTGTCGCCGTCCTGACGGGACTGTGTGTTCGCTGGCGCGTCTCGGATTCGGTGGGCTACGTCGTGCCCGGCGTGCTCGCGATTCCCTGGTTGCTCGGTGCGACCCTGAACGCAGTCGGCCTGTTCGGCCTGTAAGGGCGCTCCGACGAACCGATCGACCCGAACGACTGACGACCTGCATCCACAGTGCCTGTCCCAGGCCGTCAGATCGCTCACTGGTTCTCGCCTTTCAGCGACAGGACGGTCCGGTCGAACTCACAGACCAGTACCTCGTCGTCCTCGCCGTCGCGGTCGACCACGAACGCCTCGACGTGCATCGTGACGACGCCGCGGTCGCCGTCGCTGGTCTCGCGCTTATCGGTCACCGTCGACTGGGCCCGTAACGTCTCGCCGTGAAACACTGGGTTCGGGTGTTCGACGTCGTCGTAGGACAGGTTCGCGACGATGGTGCCGTCCGTCGTCTCCGGGATGGAGACACCCACCGCGAGTGCCATCGTGTAGATACCGTTGACGATGCGCTCGCCGAACTGCGTCTCCACCGCGAAGGACTCGTCAAGGTGCAGCGGCTGCTGGTTCATCGTCATGTCGCAGAACACCTGGTTGTCCCGCTCGGAGATGGTCCGCCGGGTTTCGTGTTCGATGGTCTCACCCACTTCGAACTCGTCGTAGTAGAGGCCGGTCATACGCGAGGGGTCGCGGGCCTGGATGAAAAATCGACGCGGTTCGAATCGGTCCGGAGCCCGCGCCGCGGTTCACTCCTCTGTGTCGGGACCGTCCGACTCACCGCCGGAGCGCCGAGCGTACAGGTACCCGCCCCCCAGCAGGGCCGACAGTCCCGCGCCGACGCCGACGGCCTCCTCAACGCCGATGCCGCCGTCGCCGCCCTCGTCGCCGTCGCCGGGGTCGCTGCCGTCCTCCACGTCGGCCACCGTGTCCTGCCGTCCACTCGTCGTGTCGGCCGCGCTGGCGCCGGCGTCCTCGGCTTCGTCGTCAGTGCCACCCCCGTCGGCCGCGCCCTCGCCGGTGTCCGACCTGTCGGTCTCGCCCTCCTCGCCGGTCGCGTCCGTCTCGACGGGAACGACGACCGTCCCCGAGGACGCGACGCCGTCCTGGGGTTCGAACGCGAGTCTGACGGGGTATGACCCGGGTTCGTCCGTAATCAGCGAGACGACCACTTCGCCGGTCGCCTCCGCGTCCAGAGCGTCCGGGGCCTCGTCGACTGCGGCGTCGGCGTCGTCGACCGACGCAGTGGACGACAGCTCCTCGACCGCGTCGTCACCGACGTTCGCGACCGTCACCGTCGCGGACCCACCGCCGGTCGGGACCGGGTCGTCCAGCGAGCGCTCCAAGAGACGGACTTCCGGTGGGACGGTGGTCTCCGAGAGCGCCGTCCGCGCCGAGTCGCTCGCTTCTATCCTCGAGCGTTCGGTCTCGACCAGCGACTCCGTCGTCTCCAGGAGGCCGTCCGTGCGCTCGCCGTCGGAGACCACGTACCCCCACGCTCTCGTCAGGAACTCCGCACGTTGGCTTCCAACGGTTCCCTGACGCTGGAGGAACTCCGTGAGTCGGCGCCGCCGTTCGCGGGCCGCCTCGTCGACGTCGGCCGTCCGGGAGGTCCCGGGGACGCCGAGTTTGTCGCGCGCCGACCGGGCTTTCGCCACCGCCACCGAGACCGACTCCGGTCCGGACCGTTCCGCGGTGAACGCCTCGTCGGCGGCCTCCGCGTGGCGTCTCGCCGCCTCCACATCGCCGTCCTCGACGGCGGCGGCGAACGATTCGAGCCTCTCGGGGATCGAGTCGTCGGCGTACATGATCACTGCGGCGCCCCCTCTATCACGCCGGTGACGGTCGCGGCCTGGTACCCGGCGACGTCCCGCAGGGCCAGTCCACCGACCGCCGTCGCGGCGGCCGCGGCGAGCACTTTCGCTATCTGTCCGTAGAATCCCAGCAGCGGTTCGACCAGACCGAACAGCGTGAGCGGGTCGACCTCGTCGCCCTCCAGGTAGTCGCGCAACTCGGCGACCGCGCTGATGTAGTCCGCGCCGGTGAGCAGGGTCAGAACGTTGTTCATCAGTTCCGCCGCGAACGTCGCCGTCGCCGTCATCGAGTCGTACCCGTGCTGGAAGGCGACGCCCGCGCCGCTGTAGCCCGTCGACGGTCCCGTACCGCCCACGGCGGACGGCCCGAGCCCATCGGTGACGCGGCCGACGTCCTCCTGGGCCTCGCCGAGCAGTGCCGAGCGAACGCCGCTCCTGACCTCCGAGACGAGCGACTCGATCGACTTCCGGTAGACCTTCGACGACTCCTGCATTTCAGCCGCCTCCGAGACCTGCTGGAGCGCCCGGTCCTCGATGGCCCCCCGCCGCTCGTACAGGGCTTCGAACACGTCGTCGCCTCCCGCCAGCACCACCTCGTCGACGTACGACCCGAGCGAGTCGGCCTCGCGGCCCGCTCCGGCGAGGAGGCTCTGGCCGATCTCGACTTCCTCCGCGGCCTCCTCCAAGAGATCTTTCAGAGCGACGGTCTCCTGGATCATCGCGATTGCGGTCTGCAGCGTCGTCTCGATCAGGTCTATCTCGCCGCCTGGGAACGTGAGTCTTCGGAGCGCGTCCGCGTCGCAGGCACCCGGTGGCGCCGCCAGTTCGCCGCCGTCACCCGGCTCACCGAACAGTCGGTGGGCCTGAAGCGTCGCACCGGCGCCCCAGTCGATCCTGTCGAGCAACTCCGCTCGCTCGGCGTTCGACAGCGAGTCGTCGTCCCTGACCGAGTCGATCTCGTCGACCAGCGCCGTTGCCGCGTCGCCCGCGGTGAGGTCGTTCCCGACCGTGCCCGCCGTGGCTCTCGCCGCACACCAGCGACGTCCCACGTCCTCGTCGGTCACCTTCGGGCGCTCGGACTGCGTGCCGTCCACGACGCGGACCCGCGGGAGGATGCCGTCCTCGACGTCGACGTACTCCACGAGGGCGAGCAGTCCTGGAGCGACTGGGACGACCGGGCTGGTCTCCGCGTCGATCAGGTGTTCGCCGCGCTGGTCGCCGGTTTCCGGGTCGAAGGCCCGGACGTTCGTCGCGTCGCCGACGCCGTGCGTGAGGTAGAGCACGCCCGCTGCGGCGGTCAGCTGTCCGACTTTGGCATCGTCGGAGAACTCCGGGTCGGTCCGCCAGACGACGTCGCCGGTCCGACCGTCGAGCGCGAGAATCCGGGGCGGCGCCTCGTCGCTGCCCCAGAAGAACCGGTACACGCGGTCTCGGTCGATCACCGGCGGCGACTGTCCCTCGCCGAACCACTCGTGGGCCGCGTTCGCGCTCTCGCGGACGACATCGCCGCTCCCGGCGGTGAGCACGTGGTACGAGGAGTCCCGGGTGTAGTACGCGACGCCGTTGCGGATGGCCGGCGTCTTGAACGTTCCCGCCTCCCAAGACCAGGCGTTGGAGAAGCCCTCATCCTCGTCCCTGAGCATGAACACGGACGGGGAGTAGTACCCCGAGTTGGTCGTCGTGACCCAGTCGTCCTCGACGGCGAGCCCGACTGCGCGGTAGCCGTCGGCGCTACCGGCCCAGCGCTCCTCTCCGGTCGCGGCGTCCAGTGCGACGATCCCGGTCCCGGTCCGTGTCTCCGAGGACGGAACGGTCGTGGCGTACACCGTTCCGTCGGCAACGACCGGTGCCGTCGACAGCTTCGGCTGGACGTCCAGCGACGCCGGCTCCGTCCGCCACTGCACCGTCCCGTCGGACCGATCGAGCGCGACTATCTCTCCGATCTCCTCGTAGTCCGGCGGTCCCGTGTCCCGGTTCGTCCCGACGTACGCCCGCTCGGCGTCCAGCGACGGCTGCGTGACGACCCGGTTCTCCACGTCGACGCGCCACACCTCCCCTCCGGTCAGGAGGTTCAGACAGTGGACGCTCCGGGGCGTGCTGACGAACACCCGCTCGTCGGCGACGGCCGGCGGTGCGTACTGTGCTGACCCGTCGAACTGGTAGTCCAGACCGGCGTCGGCGGTCGACCAGGGGCTCCTGTCGTCGGTCTCGATCGGTTCGACGTCCAGTTCGCGCAGCCAGGCCAGTTCGAAGTCCTCGTCCGGCCCCGTCGTCGACGCGTTGATGCCCGCTCGCCGACTCGACCCGCGGTACGCCGTCCAGCCACCGGCGTCGTAGCCCGTGGTCCGGAGGCCGGTAGCAGACGGCGCCGTCGGTCCCGGGTGTCCGCTCCACGCCGCGGCGGTGTCGGCGAGGGTGCCCAGTGCGGCCGCCCCCCCGACGTACTCCAGCAGATCGCGTCGTCTGGCTCGGATCGAGAGGTGGTCGCCTCCCTGGTCCATGACGCCGGAGTCTGGACACCGATCTATAATTAAAGTTAGTGCTAGTTCGATGGCTCCGGGAGGTTGAACACGGAGGCCGTCGACCCGTCGCACATGGCCAGACGCAGTCTGCTGTTCTCCCCGGGCGACCAGCCGGAACTGATGCGCAAGGCACCGTCCGCGGGCGCGGACACGGTGGTGTTCGACCTGGAGGACGCCGTCACCCCAGGGTCGAAGGCGGCCGCACGGGAGGCCGTCGACGAGGTACTGTCGGACCCCGAGTTCGACCCGGATCCGGAGGTCTGTGTCCGGGTCAACGGGGGCCAAGCGAGCGAGGACCTGAGTGCGCTGTCCGACGCCGCCCGGACCGCCGTCGACGCGGTGATGCTCCCCAAGACCGGGGCGGCCGACGACGTCGAGACGCTCCAGCGGATCCTGCGGGAACACGAGGTCGACGCACCGATCCTGGCACTGGTAGAGACTGCCGCCGGCGTCCTGAACGCCGCCGAGATCGCCGCCGCGGCGCCCACCGACGCCGTGTTGTTCGGTGCCGAGGACCTCTCCGCCGACATCGGCGCGACCCGGACCGAGGCGGGAACCGAAGTCCTGTACGCACGCGAGCACGTCGTCCTCGCGGCGAGCGCCGCGGACGTCGACGCCATCGACACGGTGTATACGGACACCGACGACACCGAGGGGCTCCGGGAGGAGACAGCGTTCGCCATCCAGCTCGGCTACGACGGCAAGATGGCGATTCACCCGGCGCAGGTCGCTCCGATCAACGAGGCGTTCACGCCCGACGCGGAGCAACTGGAGTGGGCCAGGCGCGTCCTCGAAGCACGCGACGAGGCCGAGGCAGAGGGTCGAGGGGTGTTCAGCGTCGACGGCGAGATGATCGACGCGCCCCTGATCGCTCGCGCGGAACGGCTCGTGGAGCGAGCGGCGGCCGCAGAGGACTGACGCTCGTCGCCGCCGTCCGAGGGAGAGCCTCACGACGCCAGTGGGGGATTCCGTGTCGTGGGGGGCCCCGACAGTGTGGTACGGTGCCGTCCCACGTGTGGCAATTAAACTCGATGCAGGTACTGTAATCACATCCAATGATATGTATTTCGCTACCCTTTTCTCGGGGAGTACCGACAGTCCGGGTATGTCCGACGAGGCGAACCCCTTCGAGAGTTTGCAGGAGCAGATCGACGACGCCGCGGAGTACCTCGACGCCGGCGAAGGCGTGCTGGAACGGCTGAAACACCCCGAGCGCGTTCTGGAGACGAACCTGACCGTCGAGATGGACGACGGGTCGGTCGACCGGTTCAAGGCGTTCCGCTCGCAGTTCAACGGCGACCGCGGCCCGTACAAGGGCGGCATCCGCTACCACCCGGGCG
>CAZIVN010000132.1:0-7305 GCA_964542685.1 uncultured Halobacteriales archaeon | reverse complement strand
CGCCCACGAGATCCGCTGGCCAGACGGCGACTGCACGAGCGACGTCTGGCAGTGACGGCGATGGAGGTCCGCCTGGAGTGGCGCGACGCCGACCGGACGGCGACGCTTCAGGTCGCCGCCGACGAGACGGTCCTGGCGGCCGCCGAGGCCGCCGACGTCTCCCTGCCGTTCGGGTGCAAGACCGGCGCGTGTGGGACCTGTACCGCCCGTCTGCTCGACGGCGAGGTGTCTCACCGACGCCCGCCGCGAGCGCTGAAAGAGCGCCACCGCGCGGACGGGTACGTGCTCACCTGCGTCGCGACGCCGGAGACCGACTGCCGCCTGGAGGTCGGCGCCGCGGTCCAGGCCGACCTGGTGCCCAACCCCTGGAAGTGAGCGGGGTCGGCGGTCGTCAAACGGTCGGTGACGCGTCACTCCTTCGTGAACTCGTCGCGCAACGCGACGGTGCGCTCGAGTTGCGTACTGAACGGGAAGCTGTCTGCGGTCCGGCGAGCGACGACGGTCAGGCGGACGATGTAGGAACTCAGTATCAGGAAGGGTGCGAACCCCCCGACCAGCACCGCCGGCACGAGCACCTGCGTCACGCCCGGCGGCAGCGCTGGCGTGCCGCCAGGCGCCGTGTACAGCAGCATCGTGATCATCGCCGTGACCTGGACCGGGAGCCCGACGAACAGCAGGTACCGCGCGAGCTCCGACACCTCCGTCTCGATGAACGTCGTCTGGAACACCCGGGTCGCGACGACGACGTGTTCGAGCGTCTTCGCCAGTCGCGACAGCTGCGTCGTGATCTGGTCGGTGAACTCCTCGGAGTACTCCCGCTGGAGGTACCACGTCCGGTGGACGTGCGTCTCGTAGTTGGTGTTCAGCGAGACGAACAGCGCGTGTTTGGTCTCGCTGACCGGGTGTTCGAGCAGTCCGGTCACGTGCTCGACGTGTGACTCCAGCCACGTCACCAGTTCCTCCAGTTCCTCCCTGGTCCGTCTGGTCCGCGTCTCGTCCGTCATCTCCCCCAGGTGTTTCAGGTCGCCCCTGGCACTCTCGAAGAGGACGAGGAAGAAGGCGTCCGGTTTCACGGGCAACACCGACTGTCCGACCGTCTCGCCGGTGTCCTCGCGGAAGGCGATCGTCTGTTCGATGTTCGTCCGGATCTCGCCGGGCGACTCCAGGCGCTGACTGAGGATGAACTGACTCAGCGAGGTGACGATGGCGATGAGCGTGAAGTTGGCAGCGACGAGCGCGAACAGCAGGAAGAGGACGGGCGTCTCCTCGGCGAAGGGGACGAGTCCCGAAGCCACTACCCCCGCGAAGACGACGACCAGGACCGTGACCTGGAGCAGACTCACCAGTACCCTGTCGCCGGTCATCAGGAGCCACTCGCGGGAGTCGTACCGCAAGAGCGCGAACTCGAAGGCCAGCCACGCGCGCCAGTCGGTCACGTCGCGTCCCTCCCAGTCATCCGCGTACCCGTCAGGACGACGAGCAAGGACTTAAAACCGTGCCGACGGGAGTGCCGTCTCGGCGTCGCTCGACGTCGGACCCCGGTCCCGAAAGGGCGTCCGACGCCGCGAGCGGACAGTCTTATTGTCTCTCATGTCGACGACGCTACCGATGAGTCTGGCGAGCGCAGTCGACCCGACGGCAGTGCGGTCCGCCGCCGTCGACGTCGTGAGCGATCAGCCGTCGGCAGACGACCGACCCGTCCACTCCCACGCAGTCGCCGAACTGCACAGGTGCGTGACCGACACGGTCGCCTACGACCCCGCTCCGGGACCCACGGACGGCGTCGCGCTGCCGGCGGAGACCCTG
This sequence comes from uncultured Halobacteriales archaeon, assembly GCA_964542685.1. Classification (GTDB taxonomy): domain Archaea; phylum Halobacteriota; class Halobacteria; order Halobacteriales; family Natrialbaceae; genus CAZIVN01. Next base: position 5,499 of record CAZIVN010000132.1, on the reverse strand, counting down.
GCGGCCGAGCGCGGGGACCACGACAGCCAGGCGGTCTTGCTCGCGTCCCTGCTGGAGGCGGTCGGCGCGACGACGAGACTCGTACGGTGTGAGTCCGTCAGCGGTGACGAGCACGTCGTCCCCGAGGTGTGTCTCGTCGATACGGCGGACGATGGAACGGCGGCGGTCGCCGACTCCCTCGGCGAGTACTACGACGCCATCGAACGGCCGTACGACGCGTTCTGCTACGAAGCGGGAGCCGACTGCATCTGGTACCCCGCCGATCCGGGGATGGGGCGATACGTGGGCGACCTCGAACACCTGTCGATCAACGAGTTCGTGCACGGGCCCGACGCCGACGGGGCCTGGTCGTGGCACGACGCCGACTACCGCTATCCGGACTGATACGACCGGACTCGAACACGCCGACGGCCGCCGGCAGTGTCACTCGCAGGAGTTCTCGGCCGGAATCACCAGCGTCGTGCCCGGTTCGATGCTGCGGGGGTCCTCGATGTCGTTTGCCTCCGCGATCCTCTCCCACTCCGTCGGATCGCCGTACTCCTCCTCTGCGATATCCCACAGCGTGTCGCCCTTCTCGACGACGACCGTTCGCTCCTCACCGTCGTCGCAAGCGGTGTCGTCACCACCGTCGTCTCCGGAGGTGTCGTCCTCACCGCCGTCGTCCGAGTCCACGATCGGAACGACCAGCGTCCGGCCCGGTTCGGGATTCGCCGGGTCGTCGACGTCGTTGGCCATGGCGATCAGGAGCCACAGTTCCCGATCCCCGTACGCCGCCTCGGCGATGTCCCACAGCGTCTGGCCCTCCTCGACCACCCGCGTGTTCTCGCCGTCGTCCCGGGGCTCCAGGGCCGGGATCAGGAGCGTCGTCCCGGGTTCGAGGCTCCGCGGGTCCTCGATGTCGTTGGCCACGGCGATCACGAGCCACTTGTCCGGGTTCCCGTACTCCTCCTCTGCGATCTCCCACAGCGTGTCGCCCTCTTCGACGGTTCGCGTCCGTCGCTCGCCGTCGTTCCCCGACGTGTCGTCGCCGCCGTCGCTGCCGTCGCCCGAGTCCAACTCCGGAATGACGAGTACCGTCCCCGGTTCGAGGCTGCGGGGATCCTCGATGTCGTTTGCCTCGGCGATCACCCGCCACTTCGTCGGGTCGCCGTACTCCTCCTCTGCGATGTCCCACAGCGTGTCGCCCTCCTCCACGACCACCGTTCGCTCCCCGTCGTCGCCCGACGTGTCCTCGTCGCCCGACTCCAGTTCGGGAATCACGAGCGTCGTCCCCGGTTCGAGGTCCCGCGGGTTCTCGATGTCGTTTGCCGCCGCGATCACCCGCCACTTCGTCGGATCGCCGTACTCCTCCTCTGCGATGTCCCACAGCGTGTCGCCCTCCTCCACGACCACCGTTCGCTCCCCCTCGTCCTCGCCGGTGGTCGTGCCGTCACCGTCGTCGCCCGACTCCAGTTCGGGAATCACGAGCGTCGTCCCCGGTTCGAGGTCCCGCGGGTTCTCGATGTCGTTGGCCTCGGCGATCACCTCCCACTTCGTCGGGTCCCCGTACTCCTCGTCGGCGATGTCCCACAGCGTGTCGCCCTTCTCCACGACCACCGTTCGCTCTCCCCCGTCGTCGTCTGTCGTTCCGTTTCCGCCGCTCGTTCCGTTCCGCTCTGTCCCCCTGTCCAGCGACCCGTTGCCCACCTCGTCGAGTCTCTCCTGACAGCCCGCGAGTGTCATCGAAGCGGCGGCGCCGACACCCCCCTGCAGCAGCCGTCGTCTGGTCACCTCGCGTGCAGGCCCCCCGGTCATGCGAGCAGCCACACAGCGAACAGTTATGAAACCCTGTTTCGGTTCAGCGTCCGCGTTCCCCGTGCAGTCGGTGCGTTCAACTGTTTAGCTCGGTCGACGTCGGAGCCAGACGGTCGCTCACTCCGTTCGCACTGCGTCTGGCAGGATTCGAATTCGGCCGCCGCGTCCGTGCCACGCGACCCGGACCGCGCGCGCCGGGGACTGCTCCGGCCCCGGCGACCGAGCGTGTCGGTCCGCGCGTCGACGGACGGTTGGTCCGAATCAACCCGGGTTGAATCGAGCTCATTCGGCCCGTATCGCGGCTGAAACGGACTCACGGACTGCCCGCGTCAAGTGTGGTCGGCGCCAGTGTCGGAGCACGATGAACGCAGAGCGACTCTCGCTGACCGGCATCGGTGCGGTGTTCGTACTCGCGGCGGTAGCCCTGCTGGTGCCGTCCCTGACGCTCGGTCTCGTCGACTGGCAGACCGCGTTCGAACTCCTCCTGTGGGGGACGACCGCGCTGTTCACCGCGACCGCGGTCGCCTGGGTCGTGCTCACGTACGTGGTCGGTGCGGGGTACGAGCCACCCGACCCCGTCCACGGCGGGAGCGACATCCAGGTCCGGATCCTCACCGTCGACGCCGCCGACGTGGTGCAGGCGACCGTCGACTCCCTCCCCGCCGAGTTCGACGACGTCCACGTCGTCGCCGAGACGGACCTGGACGTCGCGGGCGCGGCCGTCCACGTCGTCCCCGACGACTTCGACTGCGACGCGGTCCGAAAGGGCCGCGCCATCGAGTGGGCGCGGCGAACGCTCTCGACCGACCGCGAGTTCGTCCTCTACCTCGACGAGGACAGCCACGTCGAGTCGTTCGACGGCCTCCCCGACGCCGACGTCGTCCAGTTGCGCGAGAAACCCCGCCGCACCGGATCGGTGCTTTCGTACCTCGCCGACGTCTACCGGATGGGCGTCCAGATCGAACAGCGCGCGTTCGCACGGCTCTCGATCCCCCTGTTCGCGTGGGGCGGCGGGATCGCCGTCAGACGGGCCGTCGAGGACGAGGTGACGTGGGACCGCGAGACGATCGTCGAGGACACCGCGTTCGTGTGGGCGGCCGCACAGCGCCTCGAGTCGTTCACCTTCGAACTCGCGACCGCGACCTGCCGCAACGAGGCGCCGCCGTCGCTGACGGAGATCACCCAGCAGCGCCGGCGGTGGGCCGCGGGGAACATCGACGCTGCCACCTCGCTGCCGCTCGGCTACCAGGTGCTCACCCGCGTGCGCAACTACGCGTGGGCGCTGTCTCCCGTCGTCACGCTGGTCGTCGTGTCGCTGTCGGTGCTCGGCGTCGGCCTGGGGACCAGCGGACTGTTCGTCGGGATGTCGTTCGGGCTGGGACTGCTGACGCTGTTCTGGTACCTCCGCGGGGTCCAGTACTACGGGAGCGACGGCGCGGTGTGGGTCCTGGCCCTGCCGCTGGCGCCGCTCGTGACGATCATCCACTCGATGGGGACCGTCGTGGGGATCGTCGACCCGCCGGCGGGGTTCCGCGTCACGAAGAAAGTCGGCCGCACCTGACACGAGCAACCGGCCGAGTACTCATCGAACGACGCCACTTCGATGTTCGGGAGCCGTCATTTCTGACCGAGCCGAACGCTAAAGTGGAGATATCGGACGCCGTAGGAGTGAGAGAGTGGTTTCCCGTACGGAGATACGTGTCTGTCTTCCAATACGATACGTGTCGGATAGTAACTATTTAATACCAACCCCCCATCTTGTTAGTCGGTAACATGGGGGGAGATGACACACTTGACCTGAGTCGACGCAAGGTACTCCGACTGACCGGCGGTTCGGTCGGCGCGGGGGTGTTCGCGGGGGTAACCCAGGCGACGCCCGGCCGCGAACCCGGGCCGAAGGAAGACGAGGTGCTCGTCGGCGTTTCCGCCGGCAAGGGGCGTCCCGCCGAAGCCGTCGCGAAACACGTCCCGGCGAGCGCGGAGGTCGTCCACGAGAACCGGACGCTCCGCTACGCAGCGGTGAAGTTCGGACGGAGGGGGACCGAACGGGCCCGGCGGCGGTTCGTCGAGAACATCACGAACCGTCCGTGGGTGAAGTACGCCGAGCCCAACGGGACCGTCGAGGCGCTGTACACGCCGGACGACCCGAAGTGGAGCGACCAGTGGGCGCCCCAGATGGTCAACGCCGACGACGCCTGGGACACGACGCTCGGGTCCTCGGACGTGACCATCTCCATCGTGGACACCGGCCTGCAGTACGACCACGAGGACCTCGCGGGTGCGATGTCCGACGCCGAGTCGAACTCCGGGCAGGACTTCGTCGACGACGACGAAGACCCCTACCCCGACGACCTCTCCAACGAGTATCACGGGACGCACGTCGGCGGCATCGCGGGTGCAGTCACCGACAACGGCACCGGCGTGGCAGGGGTCAGCAACTCCACGCTCCTTTCGGCCCGGGTGCTCAACGAGAACGGGTCGGGGTCGTTCTCGGACGTCGCCGACGGGGTGACCTGGTCGGCCGACAACGGGGCGGACGTGATCAACATGTCCCTGGGGGCGTCCTCGGGGTCCTCGACGCTGAAAGACGCCGTGGACTACGCCTACAACAGCGGTGCCTACATCGCCGCGGCGGCGGGCAACGACGGCCCCTGCTCGGACTGCGTGAGCTACCCGGCGGCGTACGACAACTGCGTCGCCGTCTCGGCGCTCGGATACGACGAGGGTCTGGCGTCGTACTCCTCGACCGGAGCCGAGGTCGAACTCGCGGCACCCGGCGGGAGTGACGACGACAGCGACGGCACGAGCGTGCTCTCGACGACGACCACCAGCCGCGGAGAGTACGAGAACCTCGTCGGCACCTCGATGGCGACCCCGGTCGTCTCCGGGGTGGCAGGTCTCGCACTCGGCCAGTGGAACCTCACCAACACCGAACTCCGGACCCATCTGAACGACACTGCCGTCGACGTGGGACTGGGGGACACCGAACAGGGCAACGGCCGCGTCGACGCGTACAACGCCGTCACCACGGATCCGAGCGACGGCGGTGACGGCGGCGACGGTGGCACCTGTGGTGACAGTCAGTCCAGCGCGACCGTCACCGACTACCTGTGGGGTTACTGGGACGCCGACTGCTGGACGTGGTCCTGGAACTTCGACGCCCCCTGCCAGGCCGTCGTCGACCTCGACGGCCCTTCGGACGCCGACTTCGACCTCTACGTCCACGAGGGCACCGCGGAGTGTCCCGGCCCCTACGACTACGACTACGCCTCGTACTCGACCGACAGCCAGGAGACCATCACCATCGACGACCCCGACACCTCGACGGACCTGTACGTGCTCGTCGACTCCTACTACGGCTCGGGGTACTACGACCTCTCCATCACGGAGAAGAGTACCTGAGCACCTCTCCCCGTCGTGGACGGGCGGGTCTCCCGTGGCTGACGTGGGACAGCGACTCCCGTCGGGTCGCGTGGTCGGAGACGACACGACCCCGCCAGTGGTCGCCGTCCACACCCGGCGGCGCCCGGGACGGCGTCGGTTCTGCACCCCGACGTACTCGTCGTGGGAGACGTCGAACGCAGGAAGACGGTCGCTCACTCCGTTCGCGCTGCGATGTCCCTGCTCGGGGCGTGATGTTCCACACCTCGCGGACTCGTCGCTGCGCTCCTCGTGTCGCGATGCGGGAGAAGTGGGCCGGCACGA
>CAZIVN010000131.1:0-7346 GCA_964542685.1 uncultured Halobacteriales archaeon | reverse complement strand
ACGCCGAAACCCGCGAGCGCGTCCGCGAAGTCGTCGAGGAGATCGCACGGGCGCTGGACACCGTCGGCCTGCTGAACGTCCAGTTGGCGGTCCAGGAGAGCGAGGCGCCACGCGCCTCGACTGCGAGCGGTGAAACGGCGAGCACGGTGTACGTCCTGGAGGCCAACCCACGCTCCTCGCGGACGGTCCCGTTCGTCTCGAAGGCCACGGGCGTCCCCATCGCGAAACTCGCGGCCGAGGTCATGGCCGGCGCGGACCTGGCCGACCTGGACGTCGCCGAGCAGGTGCCCGAGCGGTACTCCGTCAAGGAGGTCGTGTTGCCGTTCGACCGCCTGCCGAACTCGGACCCTCGCCTGGGCCCGGAGATGAAGTCCACCGGCGAGGTCATGGGTACCGGAGAGACCTTCGAGAAGGCCTACTGGAAGGCCCAGCAGGCCGCGGACGTGGCGCCGCCGGCCGAGGGCGTCGCCCTCGTCGACCTCGACGTGGACGGCTTCGAGGCGTACTTCGACGTCCAGTCGTTCGACGACCCCTCTGGGGCCATCGTCGAGGGACGGGTCGACTTCGTCGCCAGCGACGACCCCGACGCCCTGCGGACCGCCGTCGAGGAGGCGGTCCCGTACGTCTCGACGACCGCCGCTGCCGAGGCACTGGTCGACGCCCTCCCGACCCGGGACGACCCCGTGGACGTGTTGCCGATCGACGACCACCCGCGGCGCGCGGTGCGCTGGGGCGAGAACCCGACCCCGGAGCCGTAAGCCGAGAGCGCGGACCCGGCCCTGACGGAATCGTCGTTGGACGTTTTGGTTTCCGTACCTGTCGACGCCCAACGGTCGAACGTGCGAAACCCAGAAACTATCTGTAACCAGTTGGTCCGGATTTGGGTCCGAGTTCGGAAAATCCATTTTCAGTAGCAGGAGACAGGTGGCGTATGGTACTCGGGGTTCTTCGAACTGCAGCGGCGAGGGCCGGGACCGGTCTTCGACGCCGTCTCGACCCACGCGCGTCGGTAACGGGTAAGTTCGCCGTTGCGGCCGTCGTCGCCATCGTTATCGCCATCGCTGTCGTCGGGGTCGGGGTGTGGCGCGCGACGCGGACGCTCGCGACGACGGAGGCGGAGGCCGACCTGCTCTTCCGGGGTGGCGTGTTCGCCGTCGCCGTCCTGGCGTCGGCCATCGTCGTCGCCTTCGGCCTCGTCGAACGCTCGGTCGTCCGCGGACTGCGCGACCTGGACCGGGAGACCCGCCGGGCGGCGGAGACCGGGCGGTACGAGACGGCCTTCGAACCGACCCGGACCGACGAGGTCGGACAGTTGGCCTGGAGCGTCGCCGAACTGCGCGACCAGCTGGCAAGCCAGGTCGACACCGTCGAGTCGCTGAACAGGGAACTGGCTGCGACCGCGACCGAACAGACCCGGACCCTGGCCGCCGTCGAGGAGGGCGACCTCACCGAACGGATGGACGAGGAGACGGGCATCCCGCAGTTCGACGCGCTCGCGACGCGGTTCAACGAGACGATGGAGCGAACCGAGACGATGGTCGCGGAGGTGCGGGCGTTCTCCCGGTCGGTCGTCGACGCCGCCGACGAGGCGACCGCCGACGCGACCAAAGCACGGGCACACACGGACGAGGTCACCGCGGCGACGGCCTCGATCAGCGAGGGCGTCGGCCGCCAGCGCGACCGACTGTCGGAGACGGTCGCGGCGGTCGAGGACCTCGTCGACCGCGCCGAGTCCGTCGCCGACAGCGCCGAGACCGTCGCCCGGAAGTCCGAGGCCGCGCGGGAGGCGACGAGCGAGGGCGCCTCCGCGGCCACCGACGCGCTGGACGCACTGGGCGACATCGAGGACCGGACCGAGGGGTCCGTCGCAGCCGTCGAGTCGCTGGGCGAGACCGTCGAGGCGGTGGCCGGGATGGCCGACCGGTTGCGCGACCTGACCGAACAGACCGAACATCTCACGATGAACGCCGAACTGGAGGCCAAGAAGGCCGCCGGGGACGGGAGCATGACCCACCTCAGCCAGCAGATCCGCGACCTCTCGTCGGACACCGAGGCGGCCGCCGAGGCCATCGAGGAGGGACTGGCCTCCGTGGCCGAGGACACCGAGGCGGCCATCGCCGAGATCGAGCGGACGCACGCGGCCGTCGACCGGGGGACCGACACCATCGGCGACGCCCTCGGGGCGTTCGAGGCGGTCGAACGCGTGGTGGCCGACACCGCCGACGACGCGGCCGCCATCGACGAGGCGACGGCGGTCCAGACGGACCGTGCCGAGGCGGTCGGGTCGAGCGTCGACGCGGTGCGGGACATCGGGGACGAGACCGCACGGGAGGCCGCGAGCGCGGCCCAGACCGCACGCGAACAGCAGGCGGCCATCGAGTCGATCGAACGCCGCGTCGACTGGCTGGCAGACGGCGCCGACCGGTTGGAGACGGCCCTCGGACGGTTCACCACGAGAGAGGCCGAGCCGCCGGGGCGGGTCCCCACGGAGGCCGGGCAATGAGCGACGACCCCGAAGAGTCGGCGGTCGAGGGTACGTTCGAGTTCGGCACCGACGCGTCGGGGGACGACGACGACGAGGCGGCGACTCGCGGGGCGGACCACCACGGGGACGGCGGGCAGCGATCGGGACCGTCGCCCGACTACTCGCCGGAGGCCGCCGTTCGCGCACAACTCGACGCCATCGAGGCGAGCGACGCCGATCCGGCCGCGACCGCCGACGGAGACGTTCCCGCGAGCGTCCGGACGCTGTTCGACTTCGCCGCGCCAACCTACCGACAGTCACACCGCTCGCTGGACGGCTTCGCGACGACGCTGCTGGGACCGATGTACGACCGGCTAATCGGTGCGACCGCCCTCGAACGCGGGCCGAGGGAACGGTCCGACGACACCTACACCGTGACGGTCCTGGCCCGCCACCCGGAGGGCGACCGGACCTACGAGTTCCGCCTCGCGCGCCAGACCGCCGGCAAGTACGAGGGCTGCTGGATGACCGTCGGCATCGACATGGTGTACGACGGCGAGAGCCCCGCGTTCCAGCGAATGCCGACGGTGACCGTCGACGGCCGGACCGTCACCTGCGCGGTCGGTGACCAGTTGCGCGACGTGTTGCTCGGCGTCGACGGGTACTCGCCGCACAACGACGCCACGCAGGTGGCCAACTGCGGTGGGAACGGCCTCTGTGGCACCTGTGCCGTCGGCGTCGACGGTCCCGTCGACGAGATGGGCGACCGGGAGCGACGTCGGCTCTCCCTGCCGCCCCACGACGCCGAGAGCGGCCTCAGACTGGCCTGCCGGACCCACGTCGAGGGCGACGTCACCGTCAGGAAACACGACGGGCTGTGGGGCCAGCACGTCGCACAGACGGTCGACGACGTGGCGGACCACGGCTCCGACGACCACCAGCACGTGCAAGTGACGCCCGCGGAGTACGCGGGTGACTACGACTACGCGACGGCCTCGGGTGGTGAGAACCGATGATCGACACCGACCTCTCGCAGGCGACGGCGTCGCTCCGGGACGGCCTCGGCGTCGACGCGATCCTGGCGCTGGGGGCCGTCCTCGCGGCGCTGTGCTGGGGCGCGACGGCCTATCTCGCGAACCGTCCGGGACTCGCACTCGACCTGGTCGGCGTCGACGGCGCCCGATTCGTCGTCGGCCTCTGGATCGGCGCCACGGTCCTGCTCGTCGGCGTCGCGGTCCTCGCCGGCGCGTCCGGGCTCCGGTACAGTCCGCTGCTGTGGTTCTGGGGCGTGCTCGTCGGCGTCGTCCTCGCGGTCGACGTCGCGGCGCTGTCGGGGACGTTCGCGCCGCGCACCGCCCGGACGCTGCTGTGGACGCCCTGGCCGGTCGCCATCGGCGTCGGCTACCTCGTGACGGGTCTGGTCGCGATCCACCGCAACCGCGCGGCGTACCTGACCGGGGCCGTCCTCGCCGGCCTCGTCGTCCTTGGGGCCGTCCTGTTCCCGTCGACGGTCCCGGAGTGGGCGTTCGTCGCCACCGGCGTCGTCCACGCCGCACCGCTGGCGGTCGACGCCGCGAGCGGCGGCGGCACGTCCGACGGCGAGGCCCCCGGCGACTACGAGTTCCGTGACCTCGACCGGGCCGTAGGCGACGAACGGAGAGATGGACAGTGACCCCTCCCGATCACGGAGAGTCCGACGACGTGCACGACGGCGCGCCGCGTTCGGGGCGGCGCCGACTCCTCCGCGAGGCCGGAGCCGCGCTCGCGGTCGCTCTCGGTGCCGGGTGCCTGTCGAACCCGTGGGAGCCAGGCGGGTCGACGCCGGCACCGGCGACCGAAGACGGCGGGACGCCGACGACCGGCGGGACCGCGGAGCAGGGGACCGACCAGACGGGCGGCGACGGCGCCACGACGGCGAGCGAGACTGGCGGAAGTGACGGCCCGACGGCCACGCCCTCGGCGACGGCTACTCCGACACCGGTGCCACCCGAACAGAAGGAACCGGACCAGGTCGTCGAGGTGGCGCCGGACGGGTTCATGTTCGCGCCCGAGACGTTCGAAGTCGGCGTCGGCGACACGGTGCACTGGGTGTGGCGGGACAGCGGCCACAACGTCCGCGTCCGGACCAAACCGGACGGCTCGGACTGGACCGGGACGCCCGGCGGTCCCTCGGACACCTACGACGAGGGATACCTGCACGCACACACGTTCACCGTCGCCGGGGAGTACGAGTTCTTCTGTGCCCCCCACCAGAGTCTGGGGCTCGAGGGCTCGCTCACGGTCCGGTGAGGACGCGGCCGACGGTGGTGCCTGCTGCGAGGGACACGACTCGGGCGGTGAACCGACGGGCGACGCCGACGTCGCCCGCTGTAGCTACGCATATTATTTCTGGATGGTACTCGAACAACCGTCATTACCCACGAGAACATCACTCGACTGTTTCTCGTGATGTACTTCGACGTAACGGGAGTAAGGTTTTAGTTGGAAAACGACGTACAGTGGAGTGAAGGAGGTGAGCAGACGTATGTCGAGTGCCAACAGCGCCGACGACACGCCCGTCGCACGGCCGTTCGACCGACTCTCGCGGTACGACCTCGTACTGTCGATCGTACCGATCGGTTTCGTCCTCGCGGCGCTGGTCGGGCGGATACTGTCGCTGTCGGCGTCGGGGACGCTGGCACTCGGTGCTGCCGTCGGACTCCTTGCCGTCGTCGACGCCCTGTTCCTCTCGCCGCCGACCGACCGCCGCGGTCCGCCGTGACGGGGGCGGCCGGCCGGCACGGACGTCCGGTGACCGTCAGCGGTTCGCGGCGAGGGTGCGGTAGTGGCCGGCGATCTTCACGTCCCACTCGTCGTCGGTCGCGTAGTAGACGTTCATCCCGTCGAGGTTGGGCCCGTTGTACCGGAAGTCGCCGGGCGTGAGGTACAGCTCCTTGACTTGCTCCATCACGTACCACACGCAGTCCTCGAAGGAGTCGAACCGTTTCGCGCCGCCGTACGGATCGCTGTCTTCCGCGCCCCAGCCGAACAGGTTCCCCTTGTCCTGGGCGATGGTCGAGGTGCCCCAGGCCGACTCGTGGACGGCGTGAGCCGCCTGGTAGAGGGCGTCGACGGAGTGCTCCTCCTGGACGGCGACGAACGTGTCGCCGAGACCGACCAGTGGGCTGTCGGGGCGCTCGGCAGCGATGGCAGCGTCGATGTCCGCGCCGCTGACCGCCACCGGATCGGTGAGGTCGGTCTCCACGTCGAACGGGAGCGGGTCACGGCCACTCGGCGCCTCGGCACTCTCCAGGTACTCCTCGACCGACCAGCCCCAGACGTTCGTGTCCGTCCAGTGCAGGCCCCACCAGGTGTACCCGTCGGCGTCGACCGGCCCGTTGACGACCTCCGCCGGGGCACCCTCGGACAGTGTGTCGACGAGCGTCTCGCCGACGCCGGGCTGTTTCCGGGTGTTCAGGGCCGTCGTCGCGCGGACGCGATCGCCCTCCGAGAACGCCGGCGTGGGCTCGGACTCGTCCGGGGTGAGCCCGTGGCCCCCAACCGGGGCGGCGTCGAGGTACGCCTCGACACACCAGCCGCGCTCGCCGCTGTTGAACGCGACCTCCCACCAGCGGTAGCCGTCGGCCTGCTGGGGACCGCTGCGGACGTACCCGGCCGAGCCCCCCGGTGCCGTCCAGACGTCCGGTGCGCTCAGCGCCGGGTCGCTGTGGATCACCAGGTCCGCGGTCGTCTCGACGCGCTGGTCGTGCAGGAACGTGACCGCGGCCGCTCCGAGCGTCGACGCGGCAGTCCAGCCGGCGACCCCGTTCTCGTAGACGACCTTCCACCAGGTGAAGCCGTCCGCCGACGTCGCCCCGTCTTTGATCACGCCGCGCTCGCCCTCGGGGTTGGTGAACACGACGTTGTCCCCGACGGCCGGGGCCGTTCGGACGTTCGCAGCGGTCGTCGTCGTGACGGCGTCACCGACCGCGAGGCCGCCGCCGCTCCCGCCCGCTTTCGCCATGACGTAGTTCCAGTCCCACGTGCTTCCCGGGTCTGTCTTGCCGCTCGTGACCCGCGAACAGTCGTACGGAGAGGGGATCTGGTCGTGCCCGATGACGCCGCCCTGGCCGTCGTACGCCGAACAGGGCGCGATGTCGTCGGTGGGGTGCCGTAGCGGAACGTCGTACTCGTCGGAGAGGTAGGCGATCAGCTGGCCGACGCTCTCGTACATCGCCTCCGAGAACTGGGTTTCGCCCGCGTAGCCCGCCATCTCGACGTTGATCCCGGTGTCGTTGTACGGGCCGTTCCCGTTCGTGTAGGCCACGTCGTCGATCCGGACCATCTTCGTGATGTCACCGTCGGCGTCGACGACGAAGTGCGAACTGACGTTCGAGTCCGGGTTCTTGAACCAGTTGATGCCCGCGCTGGCCGACCCCTCGATGGTGTGGAGGACGATCCAGCGGACGTCGCCCGGGCCACGGTCGGCCGCCGCGTAGTTGCTGTAGTGGGCCGGCTCCCACGTCATCTCCGGCTTCTCGGGAGCCCGCGCTGCCCCCGTCGCTGCACCTGTCGCGAGTGTGCCCGCACCCAGGGCGACGCCAGTCGTCCTGAGGAACGATCGTCGAGAGTGCCGCATGTGTGATACACCTATACACGTTTCTTAATTAAATAATTTGCTTCACGAAATAATGACGTTTAGGAGAATCCGCGGCAGGTCCAGACGAGTTCCGAAAGGTACGGGGTAAACTGAAAACACCAGCGTGGGTTACGAGGGCGGCGGCGTCGAACGGCCGGAAACGTGAGGCCGATCAGTCCGCGATGGCGACCTGGGGCGTCGTCTCGCCGGTCATCGCGAGGACGTCGTCGAAGAAGTCCAGCGTGTCGTTGGGGCCGGGGTTGG
>CAZIVN010000130.1:0-7378 GCA_964542685.1 uncultured Halobacteriales archaeon | reverse complement strand
ACGTTCAGGTCCCAGTCGCTACGATGCGGCCGACGGATGAACGCCGAGTCGATGCCCGCCCGCTCTGCGGCCCTGACGTCGGACTCGTTGTCGCCGACGAACAGTGCGGAGTCCGCGTCGAGGTCGCCGAGCGCGCGCTTCAGGTAGTGCGGGTTCGGCTTGCGGAGCGTGAGACTCTCGACGGTTGCCTCCCGGCCGTACGCGGTTTCGAACATCCCCCACATGCCGAAGTGGTCGAGGAGGAAGTCGACGGTCTCCTGTTGGTTCGAACTGACGATCCCCATCGCGACGTCGAGGTGGGCCAGTTCGTTGATGTCGTCGTAGGGCGTCTTCCGGCCCTCGCGGGCTTCCACTTGCTGTGCGCCGGACACCGTGCTGTCTCTCGTCTTCCAGAAGTGGTCCGGGTCGAACCCGTACTCATCGCTCACCGACGTAACGTCGTCGGGTGTCGTTCCGATCGTCATGTCCTCGACGTGGTCGGGGTCCGGGTCGTGGACACCGAACTGCTCGAACGTCGCTTCGGTCGCCTCTTGGAGGACGTCGAATCGCGTTCGGCCGACGAGGACACCGTCGTTGTCGAACACGACGGTATCGTAGGTCATACAGTGGAGTGGGGAGCCAGTCGGATAACGCTTTCAGTCGACAGTTCGGCGGGTGCTCCCCGAACCCGACCGTCGTCCTACTCGACAGTGACGCTTTTCGCCAGGTTGCGCGGCTTGTCGATGGGCCGCCCCTTCAGGTCCGCGACGTGGTACGCGAACAGTTGCATCCCGACGTTCGCGACCAGCGGTTCGAGCAGTCCGAGGTCGGGAATCTCGACGACCTCGTCGAGGAACTTCTCGGCGTCGTCTCTCGAGGAGAAGCCGATCACTGGCGCGCCCCGGGACTGGACCTCCTTGACGTTGTTCAGCGTCTCCTCGGGGCGAGAGCCCTCCGTCAGCGTCGCCAGGACTGGCGTGTCCTCGGTCACGAGTGCCAGCGTCCCGTGTTTCAGTTCGCCGGCGGGGAACCCCTCGGCGTGGACGTAGCTGATCTCCTTGAGCTTCAGGGCGCCCTCCAGGGCGACGCCGTGGCCGAGGTGCCGTCCGATGAAGAAGAAGCCGGTGCCGTCGACGTGCTCCGCGGCGACCTCGGCGATTGCCGTCTCCTCGTCCAACAGTTGCTGGATCGCTCCGGGCAGGCCCCGCGCGTGTTCGAGCAGCGTGCTCGCCCGTTCGGGCGCGAGCGACCCGCGACGCCGGCCGACGTACACCGTCAACAGCGACAGCGTCGTGACCTGCGCGGCGAACGTCTTCGTCGCGGCGACGCCGATCTCCGGCCCCGCGCGGATGTACAGTGCGTCGTCGGCCTCGCGAGCGGCCGTCGACCCGACGGTGTTGGTCACCGCGAGCGTGCGGGCGCCGGCGCGGTCGGCCCGGCGCATCGCCGACAGCGTGTCCGCCGTCTCCCCGCTCTGGGTCACCGCGACGACCAGGGTGCGCCACGGGTCCCGCCCGCCGTCGAAGCGGTACTCGCTCGCGATCTCGGCGGTCACGCGGACGTCGGCCAGTTCCTCCAGGAGTTCCTTGGCGTACAGGCCGGCGTGGTACGATGTGCCACACGCGACGATCTGGATCTCCTCGACGGACTGGAGGTACCCCTCGGGGAACTCGAGGTCCAGGTCGACGTCGCCCTCGACCTCGTCGATCCGTCCCGAGAGCGTGGTCCGCAGCGCCGAGGGTTGCTCGTGGATCTCCTTGAGCATGTAGTGCTCGTACCCGCCCTTCTCGGCGGCTTCTGCCTCCCAGTCGACGGTCGTGACCGCCCGGTCGACGGCCTCGCCGCCGTTCCGGACGCTCACGTCGTCGGCGGTCAGACGCGCGACGTCGCCGTCCTCCAGGTACGAGACGTCGCGGGTGTGTTCGAGGAAGGCGGTGACGTCGCTGGCCAGGAAGGCGCCGCTCTCGCCGTGGCCGACGACGAGCGGACTGTCCTGCCGTGCGGCGACGATCTCGTGTCGGTCCGCGGCCACGACGCCGACCGCGAAACTCCCCTCCAGTTTCGCGACGGTCTCGGCGACCGCGCCCTCGAGGTCCGACCCGTCGTACAGTTCCTCGACGAGGTGCGGGACGACCTCCGTGTCCGTCTCGCTGGTGAACTCGTGGCCACGCTCCTGGAGGTCACTCTTGAGCGTCTCGTAGTTCTCGATGATCCCGTTGTGCACGACTGCGATATCGCCGCTGCAGTCGGTGTGGGGGTGGGCGTTCGCGTCGGTCGGTTTCCCGTGGGTCGACCACCGCGTGTGGGCGACCCCGCAGGTAGCCGCCGAGGACTCGGGCAGGTCGAGTTCGTCGATGGTCCCCTCCTGTTTGTGTACGTCGACCCCGGACCCGACCAGCGCCAGTCCGGCCGAGTCGTACCCGCGGTACTCCAGGTTCTTCAGGCCGCCCGAGAGGATCGGTTGTGCCTCCTCGCTCCCGACGTAGCCGACGATGCCACACATGTTACCCCCTCCGCACCTCCGCGCCCGGCGGGACCTGCCCGCTCACGACGGCGCCTGCGGCGACGGTGGCGTCGTCCCCGACGACGGTGCCCGGCGCCAGCGTCGCACCGCCGCCGACGTGGGCGTTGTCGCCCACGACCGCGCCCAGGGGAACCGACTCGTGGTACTCGCCCTCGACGCGGACGTCCGCGGGGCCGCCCGAGACGGTGACGTTCTCGCCGACGTGGGCGTTCTCGGCGACGACGGTGTCGTTCAGGACGGCGCCGTCGGCGACGACGGCGTCGGCCAGGACGACCGTGTTCGTCAGGACCGCGTTCGCCCCGACGGTCACGTTGGCGCCGAGCGACGTCCCCCGACGGACGGTCGTGTTCGCGCCGATCCGGGTGTCCTCGCCGACGTACGTCGCGTCGGCGACCCGTGCGCCGGGTTCCGTGACGCCCGCCTGCTGGCCGCCCTCGCGGTCCAGGACGTCGCCCGTGACGCGGGTGACGTCCCAGAGGTGGGTCACGTCGGTCCAGGTTCCCCGGTAGCGCACGGTCCGGACCTCGTCGTTCGGGATGAGTCGCTGGAGGGTCGCCGTGATCGTTCGCTCGCCGCTGTCGTCGGCCCCGGTCTCTCGCAGGGCGTCGAAGATGCTCGGCGCGAACCCGTAGATACCGGCGTTGAACACCTCGGAGATCGGGTCGCGCGGTTTCTCCTCGATGCCGACGACGCGGTCGCCCTCCAGGTCGACGACGCCGTAGCGCTGGGGTTCCGAGGACCGCGCGACGGTCATCACCGCGCGGTCGTCGCCGTCGCCCAGGTCCCGTGCGACGGTCTCGATGCCCTCGCTGTCGACCAGCTGGTCGCCGTTGAGCACGACGAACGGGTCCTCGACGTACGGTTCGGCCTGCAAGACGGCGTCGCCGGTGCCGAGTTGGGGGTCCTGGATCGCGTACTCGACGTCGACGCCCCAGTCGTCGCCGTCGCCGACGTACGTCTGGATGCGGTCCCGTCGGTAGCCGACCACGAGGACGATATCGTCGATGCCGGCCTCGCGGGTCGCCTCGATGACGTACTCCAGGAGTGGCTTGCCGGCGACCGACAGCATCGGTTTCGGTCTGCGGTTCGTCAGCGGTTTCAACCGCCGGCCTTCGCCGGCGGCGAGGATGACTGCTTTCATTGGTCTGGGTGGTTCGTCTCCCGTTCGATCACTCCTCGGGCGTCCTGTCGTACAGCACCGTCTCGCCGGGGCCCGTCGTCTCGCCGGGCCACAGCTTCACGCCGGCGTTGAGGCTGGTGTTGATCCCCGTCTTGACCCCGTCGCCGAGCACGACGCCGAACTTCCGGCGGCCGGTGTCGGTCAACTCGCCCTTCACCGGCGTCCGGACCGTCTCGTCGTCGTGTCGCAGGTTCGCGACCTTCGTTCCGGCGCCGAGGTTCACGTCCGCCCCGAGCACCGAGTCGCCGACGTACGCGTGGTGGCCGGCGGTCGCGCCCGGGAGCAGGATCGAGTTCTTCACCTCGACGGCGTTGCCGACGCGGGCGTCCGGCCCGACCGTCGTCGCGCCCCTGACGTAGGCGTTCGGACCGACGTTCGCGCCCGACTGGACCACGACCGGGCCCTCGATGTACGCGCCGTCCCGGATCCGAGCGCCGTCCTCGACGACGACGGGTCCCTGCAGTGTCGCGCCGTCCTCGACGGTCGCGCCGGCGGCGACCTCCCCGTCGAGGGTCGCGAGAACGCGTTCCTGGGCGTCGAGTAGCTCCCACGGCCGGCCGACGTCCAGCCACTCGCCGTCGGTCTCGACGGCGCCGACGTGGTGGCCGTCCGCGAGCATTCGCTCGACGGTCTCCGTGAGCTCGTACTCGCCACGGTCGGACAGTTCGGTCCGCTCGACGTACTCGAACACCGACGGCTCGAACGCGTACACGCCGAGGTTCGCCAGGTTCGTCGGCGGGTCCGTCGGCTTCTCGACGATGCCGGTTACGCGCCCGGCCTCCACCGCGACGACGCCGTACGACCGCGGGTCGTCCACGGTTCGGACCGCGATGGCCGTGCCCTCCGCGGCCGCCAGTGCCGTGACCGTCGCCTCGTCCACGAGACAGTCGCCGTTCAGGACGAGAAAGCGCTCGTCGACGGCGTCGGCGGCCTTGCCGACGGCGTGGGCGGTTCCCAACTGCTCGTCCTGCCGGACGTACTCGACGGGGAGGCCGTCGAACGTGTCGCCGACCGCCTCCCGGACCGTCGCCGCCTCGTAGCCGACGACGAGGACGTACCCGTCGACGACGTCGCGACAGGCCGTCATCGCGTGTACGACCAGCGGTCGCCCCGCGACCGGACAGGTCGGCTTCGGGCGCGTCTCGGTCAGCGGGCGCATCCTGGTCCCCTGGCCGGCGGCGACGATCACCGCTCTCATGCGAGGTCACTCATCCGTTCGACTCGGCGTACGCCCCGGGGGGGTTTGAAACCGACGGCAGTTCGCGACCGTCGGCGGTGCCTCCGGTCGTGGCGGGACGTCGGCGGTTCGCGGGACGGTCGGTCGGCAATCACGGCCGGACCGAGGAACTGGTCCCACTACAAGATACCGTGAGGCGCAGTGACACGCGGGAGGCCCCAGAGAGACCGACGGGAGCGGTGCCGGGCGACCCCGATCGGCCGTCAGATGTTGATCAGGCCCGACACCAGGTACCGCGTGACGACGGCGATGATCGCCGACAGCCACGTCTGGACGACGAAGTGTGGCAGTGCGTTCATCGAGTGGCCACGGTCGACGACGCGGATCATCATCGACGAGAGGAAGGCGTTGATGAGGACCGTGACGAACAGCATGAACTGGATCTGCGGGATGTTGTACACCTGCGCGTTGAGCACCCCGCCAAGTCCCGTCTGTTCGATCTGCATGTCGCCGGTGACGTTCCTGAGGACCTTCACGACCTCCAGGCCGACGAAGAAGGCGAACGTCGAGGTGGCGGTGATGCCGTAGATGACGCCGATGATGGTGCCGGTCTCCTGGGTCCGGCGCTGGCGGAGTTTCAGGACCTCGGTCATGTTCTCGTCGATGAGTCGGCCCAGCTGTTCGGGTTCGCCACCCATCCTGCGCCCGACGGTGTACATGTCGCTGAACTTCTGGATGAGGTACGAGCCGGTCTCGGCGGCGAAGTACCGCCAGGCGAGTCCGGAGTCGATGCGCATCACCAGGCGCTTGTAGAGGTTGTCGATCTGTTCGGTCAGCGACCCGAAGTCCTTCTCGCGCAGCGACTGCAGGACCGACCCCGTCGAGGACTGCTTGACGCTCTCGACGGAGCCCAGTGCCCGGATGAACGACGGGAACTCCTCGTCGCGGTTCTTCACCCGGCCCTCCTCCTTGCGCATCACGAGGCCGGGGACGATCAGCGGGGTGAAGGGGATGGCCAGGAACAGCGGCGTCGGGAGCCCCGCGCCGGGCAGCATCCCGGTCAGCGCACCGTACGTGTAGGCACACAGCAACAGACAGAGGCCGATACCGACGATCAGGGCGGTCCGGATCCTCCCGTTGCGGGCCAGGGCCTGTTCCGCGCCGTAGAACCAGACGGGGTCTTTCGGCGCGATTGAGTTCATCCCGTACAGGAACATCACCTGCACGAACAGGTACAGCACGATGATCACCGACAGCGTCATCGCCGGGTCGATGCCGGTGATGAACGGCACCAGGACCGCAAAGACCAGCGCGAACGTCGTCGACATCGTGATCGAGAGGTAGAGGTCCTTGATCACGGACAGCCGTTCGAGTTCGCTCTCGTAGCGCACCGCGAACCGCTGGATGATGGAGTCCTGTTCGTTCAGCAGGAAGTCACCGACGTCCTGCCCGGCGCCGACGGTGTAGGCCAGTCGTTCGAGGAAGTCCTGGAGGAGCGGGCTGGAGACGTGCCGTGCCCGCATCCGGCAGGCGTCTTCCAGGCTCTGGTTCCAGGTGTCGATCAGCGCCACGATGTAGCCCATCTCCTCGGCCAGCGCCTGGTACTCCTCCTCCTGGGCGAGGGTGCGGAACACCTCGACGCGGTCGATGTTCGTCGTCGAGAGGATGGTGATGTGCGTGATGAAGAGGTGAAAGCGCTCGCGGACCTGGTTGCGCTTGCGGTCCTGCATCACCTTCGGGTACACCACGGCGACGAACGGAACGAACAGCGAGAGCAGACTCGCGGGCATCCGGAGGTACAGCGGCGCGGGGACGGAGAGCACCGCCACCACGATGCCGAAGCCGACGAACGTCGACGGCAGCAGGATCAACAGGATATACCGGCGAATCGGCATCTCCATGTGCTCGTAGGCACGGATGATCGACCGGATCGTCCGGTTGATCGCCTCCGAGACGTCCGGCTCTTCCTCGAAGCCGTCCGGCCGCGAGACGCCTGGATCGTCTTCGGTAGCCATCTGTCAGGCCGGGGATTCTGGGAGCCCTCCGATCTCGATGTCCAGTGCCTCGACGCCGTCGCGCTGGAAGGTCTCGATGGCCTCGTTGACCTCCGTGTACCCCAGCACGCCGCTGTCGATCAGCCGTCTGATCACCTCGGCCCGTCGCTGGAGCTCGTCGTAGATTTCGCGGGTGTTCTCGTAGCCCAGGAGTTCCGCGATCTTGTCTTCCAGCACGTGGGAGTTGTTCATCCCGGTGAACACGATCTCGTCGTCGCGGGGGTCCCAGTTGAACACCTGCCGGGTGATCACGCCGTCGTCCTCCTTCGAGTACCCCTCGATCTCCTGGACGCTGGTGACCCGGCGCAACACGCGGTCGCCCTGCTTGACCCGGTTCTGGAACAGTGCGACGTCACAGTTGTCCATCTGGGTCTCCGGGACGTTGATCGGATCGCTGGTGAACCGCTGGATCATCGAGACGATGTCGCTGGCGTGGAAGGTGAGCATGACGGGGTGGCCGGTCT
>CAZIVN010000129.1:0-7381 GCA_964542685.1 uncultured Halobacteriales archaeon | reverse complement strand
TGATACCGCTGCCGCGGGTACTGTCGAGCATGAACCTCGCCGTCGCTGTAGACGGTTCGGATCCGGCCGAGGCGGCACTCGACCACGCGCTCGACGTGGCCGAGGGCCTGGACGCGTCGCTGACCGCGCTGTACGTCGTGAACCCGAAGGTGTACCAGGAACGGGGGAGCGAGCCCATCGCGGCCCCCTCGGACGCCGAGGACCGCCTCGTCGTCGAGGACGTCGACGACGCCGAACGGCGTGGGACCGACGTCCTCGAGGCGGCGGTCGCTCGCGCGGCAGACAGGGGCGTCGAGGTGCGGACGGAGTTGCGCCACGGGGACCCCGTCGAGACGCTGGCGACCTACGCCGAGGAGGAGGACCTCGACGGGTTGTTCGTCGGTCACAGGGACCTCTCGAAGGACCACGAACGGGTACTCGGGAGCGTCGCCAAGGGGGTCGTCGACCGCACGTCGGTCCCGGTGACCGTCGTCCAGTGAGCGCGGCCGCCGCGGTTGTCGGCCGCCCGTTCGCCGCCGTTTCCCTCACTCGCTCGACCGGTCGGTCCGTTCCTCGACGGTCGCGGTGAACCCGACGTCGCGGAGGCGGTCGGCGAGGGGCAGTCCGATGGCCGACGCCGGCGTCAACACGCCGCCGGAGAGCGGCGAGTCCGTCTCGTCCCGGAGCAGACACACGGCGCTCTCGCCGAGCATCCGTGCGGTCGCGCCGTAGCCGGGGTCGAGGTCCGCGCCGAACTCGGCCTCGACGGTGAACGGGCCGTCCGCGGTCGTCCCGCGACCAACCACGGACACCGTGAAGTGGCCGCGCTCGGCTTCCTCGCGCGTCGGCCCCTCGCCGGGGTCGGGGAAGACGAACCGCTTGAGGCCGGCACGGATCGGGCCGACGGTCATCGCGGCGGTGAACAGGCCGAGGCCGCCGGCGACGGCGGTCGCGGTCGCGGCGCCGACGGGACCGCGACCCGTCGGAACGACCTCCGAGCAGCGGAACCCGCGGCCGTAGGGGTACTCCAGCAGGGCGTTGCTCCGCCGGACGACGCGCTCGTTCACCACCGCCATCGGCGACGGGGCGGTCCAGACCGAGCGCAGGTGGTCCTTCCGCGGGAGGCGTTGCTCGCCCCGGTCCAGCCCCGCGCGTTCGCCCGGCGGCGCCAGCGAGTAGGGGTCGCCGAGCGCCGCCCGTGCGTCCCGGTCCGTCGCTGCGGCCCGGAACGTTTCGGCGGCGCTCGCGAGCGTCCCGCCGCTGACGCCGCCGCTGGCGTCGTCGACGTAGATCCGGACCCGCTCGCAGGGGGCGCCGTACGTCTCGTCGGCGAAGTCCTGGACGAGCAGGGTGCCCAGGTCTGCCGGCACCGAGTCGAACCCGCAACTGTGGACGATCCGGGCGCCGGCGTCGACCGCGGCGTCGTGGTACGTCTCGATCGTCTCGGCCATCCAGTTGACCTCGCCGGTCAGGTCGCAGTAGTCCGTGCCGGCCTCGACGCAGGCCTCGACCAGCGGGGTTCCGTACCTCGTGTACGGGCCGACGGTCGTACAGACGACGTGCGTGTCCCGGGCGATCGCCTGGAGGCTCTCGGGCTCCGTCGCGTCGCCGACCACGGTCGGCACCTCGTCCCACTCGGTCTGTTGCTCGATGTCGGCGGCGACCGCCGCGAGTCGGTCCTCGCTCCGCCCGCCGAGTGCCAGCGCGAGGTCGTCCGGACCGTACCGTTCGGTGAGGTACTCCGCGACGAGGCCGCCCGCGACGCCGGTCGCTCCCCACACCACGATATCGTACTGCCGTTCGTCGTCGGTCATCTGTCGGTACGGCTCGTTGGCGCCCAGGGGTCTAATACTGCCGGACGGACGTCACTGCGAACGCACTCGCCGACGGTCGGTGAGTACGTTCGGGTAGTTCTGTCCTGCAGTAGTCACCGTCGGGTTCGTGACGCCGACCGGGGCGACACCGACCAGTACGTACCGCGACTGCGAGTTCGTCCCGCAACGAACGTCCCTGATGCGCCGTGGTCAGATACGGGCCGTCACCGAACGAACGTCCAGTCTTCGTGCCGTTCGCGTCGGATCTCTCCAGGGCAGCCGCGTTCGCCGGAAACGTCAAGACTGTTGGCGTATAGTTGCATCCAAGCCGTTCCGATGAAGCCGCTGTTCTCGTATCCGGACGAACCGCGGGTGTTACACGTCGACGACGAGGAGTCGTTCCTCGACCTCACGGCGACGTACCTCCGCCGAGAGTTCGACGATCTGGCCCTGCTGACCGAGACGAACCCGCAAGACGGGCTCGACGTCCTCGCCGACGACAGGATCGACTGTGTCGTCAGCGACTACGACATGCCCGAGATGGACGGACTGGCGTTCCTCAACGAGGTCCGGGACCGCGACGAGGACGTCCCGTTCGTCCTGTACACGGGGAAGGGCAGCGAGGAGGTGGCCGCCAGGGCCATCGAGGCGGGCGTCGACGCGTACCTCCGCAAGCAGACCGGCCTGGCCCAGTACACCGTCCTGGCCAACCGCATCCAGACGCTCGTCGACAAACTGTGGACACAGCGCCGCGCCCGGAAGATGGAACAAACCTACGAACTCGTCGCGAGGACCGCCACCGACGCCTTCTGGATTCGCGACATGGAGACCGGCGAGACGCTCTACAGCGAGGGTATCCGCCGGTTCGGCTACGACCCGGGGGTCCGCGAGGACGGGTTCGAGTGGTGGGTAGAGCGGGTCCACCCCGACGCCCGAGCGGACTCCCGCGACCTCAACGCACGCCAGCGCGAGGGGGCGCCGGCGGGGTTCGACGAGATCGGCGGCGAATTCGGGGAGTTCGAGCACCGGTACCGGTGGCGCTGTGCTGACGGCACGTACGTCCCCTGTACCTCCACGGGCATCGTCCGGTTCGAGGACGGCGACCCGGTCGAGATGGTCGGCGCGATGACGAAACGGGACGAGTCCTGAGACCGCGAGACGACGTCGGCACCGTCGCCGACGGTGCGCTCGCTCGTACGGTTTAGTTTCACTCCCCGCCCGACAGCGGCCCGACCCCGCGAACGCCCTGGACGACGTTGAGCGCACCCAGCGACGCGAGGATCAGGCCGATTCCGGGGAGGATGTAGTACCAGTACGGCATATCCTGCCTGACCAGGTACGTGTTCCCGGGGTCGCCGTCGACGACGTAGATCGTCACCGCGTCGCCGGCGGCGTAGTTCTCGGCGACCTCCTCTGCCCGCCCGCGCCTGAGTTCGCCGTTCCCGCCCCCGAGGAACACCCCGTCGTTCTCGTAGGTCTCGCCCTCGTAGGTGTAGCGGTACGTGACGTCGACGTAGTACTCGTTGTCCTGTGCGCTGGACCCCGTAATGCGGCCGTAGTCGGAGGCCAGCACCTCCGCGTCGACTGCTTCCGAGGCCTGCGAGTCCTGGACGTACTCGTAGGCGGGGTAGCCGCCGCCGACGAGGAAGCCGAGCCCGAGCACGAGGAAGACGACGCCGCCCTTGAGTCGTTGGTTCACGTCCCGGCCGTTCCCCGCCAGCATCAAAGGTGCGCCGGTCGGTCGGCCCGTCGACTCAGATCGGCGAGTTCAGCGTCCCGAAGTACACCTGCCAGGCGAGCAGGGACTTCGCGACGAGGCTGAGGACGACGTAGGCCCGCTCGCCGAACAGGTAGTCCGCCCAGCGCCACGTCTCACGGTACTGGAGGACCATGTTCAGCGCGAACAGGTTGAAGAACACGAAGATGGAGACGTAGATGTAGATCACGAACTCCGGGAAGTCGCCGTTACTGGCGAGGACGCTCCCGGCGAACGTGATCGCGATCACGATCCACGGAATCACGCCGGCGATACAGCCGACGTAGTAGGCCGTCCAGTCGGTGGTCTCCGTGGTCTCGTTGCGCTGTTCCATCAGGAGTCCGGAGAGGTTCATCACCGCGACGAGGCCGAACAGCGCGACGAGCGTGCCGAGGTCCCAGATGCCGGCGAGCATCGCGATCACGACGATCATCAGCGACGCGCTGACGGCGTACTCGTACCAGCGGTACGGGTTCATGCCGCGGTCCAGAAACCCGACGTACTCGTCGTACCGGACGGTGGCGACGACGGTGTGTGCGAACGCCGAGATGAACAGGAATCCGGCGACGAGCAACGGGAGCGGGGCCTCGATCCACTCGACGCTCACCGGGGCGATGGCCTCCGTCTCGGGGAAGAACTCGTAGCGCGTTCGAGTGATCGGCCAGAGCACGTTCTCCGCGACGATCACCATCAGCGCGCCTTGCAGGAAGTGCAGGACCGCCATGACGGCGTTCCAGCGGCGGAGGCGGCGGTATCGCGGGGCGTCTCGGACCGCCGCAGCGTCGGCGTCGACCTGGCCGCCGGCCGACGCGTCTGTCGTGGACATAGTGCGTTCAGGTACGGGGGCCGGGGGTAAACAACTCCCGCCTCGGCCGTGCGCCGGGGACGAAGGCGGGTTTCACCGCGGAGCACGGCCGGAACCAGTCGGTGCCGAGACGGGGACCGTGGCGCCGCGGGCAGGGACGTCACCGGTCCCGAATGGCCTCGACCAGTCGGGGGACGAACATCCCGACGTCGGTCACCATCCCGGTCGCCTGGGCGCTGCCGCGGTCGAGCAACTGGGTGACCGTCGCGGGGTCGATGTCGACACAGACCGTCGGCGTCGTCGACGGCAGACAGTTGCCGACGGCCACGGAGTGCAGCATCGTCGCCAGCATGACGACGAGGTCGGCCTCGCGGGCCTGCTCGCGGACCGCGTTCTGGGCCGCGACGGCGTCGGTGATGGTGTCCGGGAGCGGACCGTCGTCCCGGATCGACCCCGCGAGCACGTAGTCGACGTCGTTCTCGACGCACTCGTACAGCACGCCGGACTCGACGACCCCGTCCTCGACGGCCGCCGGGATGCTCCCGGCCCGGATCACCTCGGAGATGGTGTAGATGTGGTGTTTGTGGCCCTTCCGCGGGTGTTCGAGGGTCTCGACGTCCATCCCGAGCGAGGTGCCGTACAGGTCGCGTTCGAGGTCGTGGACGGCGAAGCCGTTGCCGGCGCTCAGTGCGTCGACGTAGCCCTCCCGGACGAGGTCCGCGAGCGCGTCGCGTGCGCCGGAGTGGACCACTGCCGGCCCCGGCACCGCGAGGACGGTCCCGCCGTCTGCCCGCGTCTCGACGATGGCCGCCGCGATGTCCTCGATGAGCGACTCCGTCGGGCGTTCGGAGGAGACTCCGCCCTGCATGAACCCGAACGGGCCGCTCCCGTCGCGTGGCCGTTCCGGGGGTTCGACGCGGATGCCCGCCTCGCCGGTCACCACGAGGTCGCCGGCCTCGACGGCGTTGAGCACCGCCGTCTCCGCCCGCGGTTCGTCCGGGTCGACGACGACTGCACAGTCCATCTCCGGCCGTTCGACGGGGACCCACTCGCCGTCGATGCGGACCGCCGTGGGGTGGTTCGTCGTCGAGTAGAACCCCCGGGGGACGACCTGGTCGGCCGGCGCCGGTTCGAGCGTGGCGTCGACCGGGTCCGCGACGGTGGCGCCGTTCTGGTTGAGTTCGTGCAGGATGGCGTCGAGGTCGTCCGCCGTCGCCGCCGTCACCTCCATCCGGCAGTACGACGTCTCGTCTTTTCGCGTCCCGACGTCGAACTGCTCGACGTGAAACGATCCCCCCATGTCCATGACGAGTCCGAAGGCCCGCTCCATCATCCCCGAGTCGATGATGTGGCCCTCGAGTTCGACCGTCCGCGAGGCTGTCACGGGAACGCAGAGGGGAACCACGCCTATGAGGGTTGGGGCACCGCCACCGGCCGATCCCCGAGTTCCGGCCGGACGGGCCGAGATAGACGGACTTTTCTCCGTCGACCGCGAGGTCGGAACGAATGGGACGCGACTGGACGCGACGCCGACTCCTCGCGGCGGCGACCGTCGGTATCGCCGGCGTCGCAGGGTGTTCGGGACTCGACGACGGCAGCGGGAGCGCGGACGGCGACGGGACCACTTCGACCGCCGGCACCGGCGGGACGGCGACATCCGGCGCCGACGGGACGGCGATGCCCAGCGCCGACGGCACCGCGACGCCCGGCGAGGACGCCACCGCGACGCCCGGCGAGGCGGAGACGACGAGCACGGCCCAGGGATACGAACTCGTCTCCCCGCCGGCGTTCGACGACCCGGACGACGTCGGCGACGGCGTGGCGGCGTACCGCAACGTGCAGTTCGCCCGACCGCCGGAGGGGCCGCTGGCGCTCGACCTGTACCGCCCGGACGACGACGTAGCGCGGCCGCTCCTCGTCCACGTCCACGGCGGCGGCTGGGCGTTCGGCAACCGCCGCTGGGAGGAAGAGGGCAGGCGTCACGCCGAACTGGGCATCGCCGCGGCGACGATCAGTTACCGCCTCTCGGGCACCGCGACATACCCCGCGGCGGTCCGGGACGTCGTCGCCGGGGTCACCTGGCTCCGCCGCGAGGCCGCCGACGTCGCGGGGATCGACCCCGACCGCGTCGTCCTGATCGGCGAGTCCGCCGGCGCCCACCTCTCGGCGCTGGTCGGCAACGCGGCCGACGTGGCGAACTTCCGCCCGCCCGGGGTCGAACCGGCCGTCGGGGACGTCGACGGCGTCGTCGGGATCAGCGGCATCTACCACCTCACGACGGAGGGCACCGACGACGAGCCGCTGACGAACCGCTTTTTCGGCTGTACCGGGAGCGAGTGCCCCGCGAAGTACCGCGAGGGCTCGCCCGCGACCCACGTCGACGGCGACGCGCCGGCGACGCTCCTGTACCACGGCACCGCCGACGCGGTGGTGCCCTACCGCGCCTCGACGATGTACCGCGACGACCTCCAGGCCGCGGGCGTCCCCGTCGAGTTGATCACCGGCGAGGGCGGCGAACACGTCACCCCCTACCAGGACCCCTGGGGCGAGCGGATGCGGACGGGACAGAACGAGTTTCTCGCCGAGCGACTGGATCTGAACCTCGCCGCCGCCGCGGTGCGTCACACGCCGCGGTGAGCCGCCACGGTCGGCAACACGCCTATGCCCGTCGGGCCCACCACGCTACCCATGGCACCGGTGCACGTCCTCGTCCCGCTGGACGGGTCACCGCTCTCGGACGACGCGCTGAGCCACGCGCTCGACACGTTCGACTGCCGGGTGACAGTCCTGAACGTCGTCACGCCGCTGGACGCGACGATGAGCGAGGGCGGCGTCCTGGAACCGGGGGAGGACCGACAGGCCGCCGCCCGCGAGCGCGCCGAGGACCTGGTCGAGCGAGCGCGCAGGCGGGCCGCGGCGGCCGACCGGACGGTCGAGACGGCCGTCGAGACGGGCGACCCGGCCGCGACGATTCTGGCGTACGTCGAGGACACCGACGTCGACCACGTCGTGATGGGCGGCCACGGC
>CAZIVN010000128.1:0-7386 GCA_964542685.1 uncultured Halobacteriales archaeon | reverse complement strand
CGAGTGCGAATAGTTCACGATACGAGTGCGAATAGTTCACATAGAAAAAGTAGAGTTGGGGAAAGCAAAAGTTAAATTCGAAATCCTTAAAATCCTCCACTGCCTACTACCAGGTACATGGAACAGTCACGGACCGATTCCCGAACTGTAGACGACCAGATTGTGAACTACCTCCCCGCCGCGCCCGCCGTCACGAAGACGAGAGGCCGCATCGAGCGCTTCGTTCAGAAGCTGCTCAGCCGCCGCGGCGAGCTCCGTCCCGTCGTTCGCGACGAGAACTGACCGCGACGCCCGAATTCTCCGGTTCTCCCGGCCGCCGAGCGACGTCGCCGGGCCGACACGGACCCAAGACCTTTCTTCGGTGGTACCGACGTTCGGGTACACGAGCGATCACCACATGGAACTCCTCGACGACGAGACGCCGTACTGCAAGAAGTGTGGGTACGACCTGGACGGGAACCCCAGCCGGGACACCTGTCCCCGCTGCCAGTACAGTCCGAAGAACAAGGGCCTCAGGGTGTCACTCAGCTTCGTCCTGGTGATGATCGTCGTCATGACGGTGTTGATGTTCGTTCCCAGCGTCGGCAGTGTCATGCTCCCGATCGCGGCCCTCTCGTTCCTCCTCGCGGTCCTCACCCTCTTCGTCTCGTTCCTCGCGACCCCGTACCGACTGGGGTCGCTGTTCCTGCGACTGTAGCGCGCGGCCATTGTGGGAGAACGGGACCCGCACGGAGTCGAAGCTTCACACGACTGGTCCGGAATCGGATACGACGAGGAGCGCGGCCGAAACTATTGTTATATAAATTATTATACTTATCGAAAATATGAAGTCGGATTCGTCTGTTACCTAGCGACAGACTGGCACACAACAAGACGATACGACGGCGTACCGACACCCTGCAGGGGAGCAACAACCGGCTGCGAACAAGCACACAATGACCGCACTACGGAAACCGATAATCCAAACGGAGGGGGCACAGCATGGCTGACGGAGAAGAAGACGAATCCTTCGGCGATGGGCTGCAAGTAGAGTTGTTCCACGCCGAGACGGATCGAGAGCCGGGCGACACGAACATACAGTGGGGCCCCGGCGACAGTCGGTGGTTCGACTTCCACCCGCAGGTGTTCGTGATCTCGGCAGTGGTGATCGTGTCGTTCATCGCCTTCTCGCTGATCTTCCAGGACACCGCGCAGACGCTGTACCAGGACGTCAGAACGGGCATCTCCGACTCGTTCGGGTGGCTGTTCATCCTGGCAGCGAACTTCTTCATCATCTTCATGGTGTATCTGGCGCTGAGTAAGTACGGGAAGATCCGACTCGGCGGCGTCGACGCCGACAAGGAGTTCAGCGACATCTCGTGGATCGCGATGCTGTTCAGTGCCGGCATGGGGATCGGCCTCATGTTCTTCGGCGTCGCCGAACCGGTGTGGCACTTCAACGACCCGCACCTGGGCGCGCAGGCGCAGACGCCCGGCGCGGCCGAAGTGGCGATGGCAGTGTCGCTGTACCACTGGGGCTTCCACCCGTGGGCGATCTACGCCCTCGTGGGGCTGTCCCTGGCGTTCTTCTCGTTCAACCGCGGACTGCCGCTTACGTTCCGGTCGATCTTCTGGCCGGTGCTAGGCGAGCGGATCTACGGGTGGCCCGGACACGTCATCGACATTCTCACGGTGTTCGCGACGCTGTTCGGCCTGACGACCTCGCTTGGTTTAGGGGCACAACAGATCAACTCCGGCCTGGCGTTCCTGGGACGCAACGTCGGCGCGTTCCCGGGCATCGAGTTCGGTACCTTCGCCCAGGTCGCCATCATCGCGGGGGTGACCGCCGTCGCGGTCCTCTCGGTCGCGGCCGGCCTCGACGGTGGGGTCAGACGGCTCAGCAACCTGAACCTGCTGTTGATGTTCTCGTTGCTGGCGGCCGTCATCATCCTCGGCCCGGCGCTGTTCATCTTCGAGATGGTCACGCAGGGTATCGGGGCGTACTTCGGGAACTTCTTCGAACTGGCGTTCTTCACCGGTGCGGTGTACGACCCGTACTTCCAGGGAGCGCCGTTCTACGGACCGGGCGGCGGCGGTGAAGGACAGTTCCTGGTCGACTGGACGGTGTTCTACTGGGCGTGGTGGATCGCCTGGTCGCCGTTCGTCGGCATGTTCATCGCCCGCATCTCGAAGGGGCGGACCGTCCGGGAGTTCATCGGCGGGGTCCTGATCCTGCCGGTGCTGTTCTCGTTCCTGTGGTTCGCCGCGATGGGCGGCACCGCGCTCAACATCGAGCTGACCCAGGGTAACCCGATCATCGGCGCGATGTACGGCGACGCCGTCCAGTCGCCGCGCGCCGCGGCGCTGTTCGGGATGTTCGACCAGATCCAGGGGACGCTGATACTCTCGGTGGTCTCCATCCTGCTGGTGGCGACGTTCTTCATCACGTCGTCGGACTCCGGGTCGCTGGTCATCGACCACCTGACCTCCGGCGGCAAGCACGACGCGCCCGTCCAGATGCGTGTGTTCTGGGCGATCACCGAGGGCGTCGTCGCCGCGACGCTGCTGATCGCCGGCGGATCGGCCGGCCTGCAGGCGCTCCAGGCGGCCGCCATCTCGACCGGCCTGCCGTTCGCGTTCATCCTCATCTTCATGACCTACGCGATACGGAAGGGCTTACAGACGGAGTACGAGGTCCTCGAGTCACGGGAGTTCCAGCAACGGGTCTCCGAAATGGCCGAGGAGGGTGAAGTGGTCGTCGACCGCGAGGGCGGCGAGATCGTCACGGACATCTCGTCCGGGGAGGAAGAACCGGGCGACTGATCGCCGATCCGATCGATCGACGACGGCTGTTCCTTTTTTCGACCGCGCTACGCGCCGCAGAGACGTCAGTGCGAACGCACTCGCCGACCGTCGGCGAGTGCGTTCGAGCGGTTCTGGCCGGGAGAATCAGCGACCGCCGTCCTGAGCGTCGGTATCGGGGTCACGGTAGACGCGTTCCAGGTTGCTGGCGTCCGTGTCGTAGCCCAACCAGATCCCGAGCGCCGTCGCCGCGGCAACGAGGTACAGGGGGAACATCACCAGCGTGTACATCCAGTGCGTCCCGTCGGAGACCGAGAGGACGCCGGACCAGTAGAGGAGGACGACGCCGACGACACCCCCGACGGTAGCGATCTTGAACCCGGTCTCGAATGCTCGATCGGCGATCGGACCGGGGGAGGTGTTCGTCATACAAACGCTAGCTGATGGGAGAGTAAAAGCAGCGTGGCTAGTCTGTAAGGGGTCGAGGCTCAGGGGTTGAAGTCGTGCTGGTACTCCCAGTGGTACTGACACTCCGTACAGGAGGCGTACTCCGGAACGGCGACCAGTTCTGGGTGTCGGATTCCGTAGTCCAGATCGCGCTGACAGTGCGGACAGATCATACCGATCACGCGCAGGTCCGAGAAGTCGTCCGGCGAACACTCGAAGTAGCAGTGGGGACAGTCGACGATGTCGTTGGCGAACTCGTGGAGGAACGGGTCGCTACAGGACGGACACTCGACGACCGTCGGCGGCCGCTTGGGCCACCCGACGTCACCGCGTTTGAACGTGCTGTGAGCCTCCGGTACGGCCAGCGTGAAGTTCTCCGGACCCCCCTTCGTCCAGGGAGGGTCCACGATGTACATGGCGTACCGCTTGAGCTTCTCCAGCATCATACTCCCTTAGGTCGGGAACGGAATAAGGGGTCTGCCTACACCGACCGGCGCTCGGAGGTTCGGACGGACCCCTCGGTCGGCGCTCGCCGACCGACCCGCGACGCGTTCCCACCGAGGCGGGCCTCGTACGGGTTCGGTTCAGTAGTAGTCCCACTCGTCGTCGGACTCGCCCTCCTGAAGTCCCTCGTCGCCGGCCTTCTCCGGTGCGACCTCGCGGGGGTCGCGCATCCCTTCGCCTTTCACCGACCGGTAGAGGAACACGGCGAACGACACGAGCGCGCCGACGAAGAGGAGTCCCCCCACGGCCAGCGCACCGGTCAGAACCGCATCGAACAGTCCCGATCCCAGTACGAGCGAAACGCTCATACGTCCAGTACGGTCTCCGTCCTCAAGAGCCTTGGTCAGAGGAGACGGACCACCCGAAAACCACCGGTCGATCGGAGCCCGGTCCGATCACTTCGCGCTGGGGCTGAGGACCGTGACCGGGAGGCTGGACATCCGCACGATCTTCTCGGCAGTGCTGCCGAGGTACTTCTCGATGGCCCCCCGGCCCTGGCCGCCCATCACGATGTGGTCGATGTCGTTGTCGTCGCCGTACTCGACGATCTCTTCGGAGACCTTACCTTTCTTGAGCACGCCCCTTCCGTCCAGGCCCCGCTCGTTCGCACGGTCGACGACGTCGGAGACGACCTCCTCGCCGTACTCCTCGTACTCCTCCATGTCGTCGTCGCTGAGGCCCACCGTCAGCACGTACGTGGCCTCCGTCTCGATCACGTACAGTGCGTGAACCTCGGCGTCGAAGGACTCGGCGAGGTTGAGCCCGTATTCTACGGCACGTTCCGCCTGTTCGCTCCCGTCCGTCGGGATGAGAATCTTGTCGATCATGGCCGACCGTCCGAGTCCTACTTCTCCCGTACAAATAAAATAATTTATGATGTTACATAATTCAGACAGGTGTTCGATTACGCCACGTTCCGAACGGTAGACCGGGCCGAAGCGCCCGATATTGGCCGACGATACACCCACAACGAGAGCCGGTCCTACCCATCAATTTACACTTCGAGGCGCATCGGTGGCTCAACCTTTCGTCTCACGTATATAAATTGCGAACGCCGTGAACACGAACAGCGTCCCCGAGAGGACGAACTCCTGCATCGCGAGCGTGACGAACCCCGCGAGTCCCAGGACGGCCGCGAGGACGGTCGCACCGAGCACGATCGTGTTTGCCATCGGTAGCCATACCGCGGAGACGCGGTATAGTGGTTCCGGGAGCCTACGGCGGCACCGAACGCCTACTCGTCGCCCCCGGACCGATCCGACCCCGGTTCGAGCCCCAGGTACTGGAGCGCGAGGCCGACACCGCCCAGGACTGCCGCGACACCGCCGACGATGACGTCGCCATTCGACCCGTCCACGACGCCGAACGCCGCGAACGCGAGGCCGCCCACCAGCAGGAACACCCGCAACGCCGTCCGACCCGTCGAGACCATCTCAGTCGGCCCCGTTATCCAGTCCGCCGCCTGTCGTCCGGTTTACCACGTCCACCTCGTACCCCAGGTCGTCGATGGCCCCCACGATGTCGGCGGCGTGTTCGGCCCCGCTGGTCTCGACCTCGAACACGAGGTACGCCTCGCCGACGTCCAGGTCCTCGACCGACCGGTCGTGACGCACGTCGTGGATGTTCGCACGCTGGTCGGCGATGGCGCCGGAGATCTCCTCCATGACGCCCGGCCGGTCGTCGATGCGCACGCGCAGTCGCAACAGCTGGACCCGTTCGGTCAGCGCGTGAATCAACACCGTCCGGAGTTGCGTCATGTCGAGGTTCCCGCCACACAGGAGTGGCATGACCGTCTCGCCGGCGACGTCCAGGTCGTCGCTGAGGATGGCCGCGACGGAGGCCGCGCCCGACCCCTCGACGACCTGCTTCGCCCGCTCCATCAACAACAGGATCGCTTTGGCTATCTGGGTGTCCGTGACGGTCACCACCTCGTCGACGTTGCGTTCGATGATCCGCAGGGTCCGCTCGGAGACGCCGCCGGTCGCGATGCCGTCCGCGATGGTGTCGACCTCCTCCAGCGTGACGGGAAAGCCCTTGTCGAGGCTCTCGTGGACCGTCTCCGCACCGGTAGCCTGCACGCCGACGACGCGGGTCTCCGGCGAGAGGTGTTTGAACGCCGTCGAGACGCCGCTGATCAGGCCGCCGCCGCCGATGGGGACGACGACCGTGTCCACGTCCGGCCGGTCGCGGTACATCTCGATGCCCAGCGTCCCCTGCCCGGCGATGATGTCGTCGTCGTCGTACGCGTGGACGAACTCGGCGTCGGCCTCCTCGACGGCCGCCTGCGCGTGGGGCATCGTCTCCTGGAAGTCCTTGCCGACGAGTTCGACCGTCGCGCCGTACCCCCGCGTCGCGTCGACTTTCGCCTGGGGGGCGTTGACCGGCATGAAGATGGTCGACTCGGCGCCACACTTCGTCGCCGCCAGCGCGACGCCCTGGGCGTGGTTGCCGTTCCATCTTCAGGTACACCTCCCCGCCGACGAACTCCTCGAGCGAGGAACTGCGCTCGATGGGGGTCCTCCTGACCACGGAGTCGTCGTCCAGGCGTTCGTGGGCCCGCTCTACGTCGGCGTAGGTCACCGACGGCTCGTCGTCGCGCTCGCTCATCGCAGAATGCGCTCCCGTCCGGGGTCGAACAGCGGTTCGTCCCGGATCGTCGCCTCGTAGGTCTCGCCCTCGCAGTGGACCTGCACGTCGGTGCCGGCCTCGGCGTACTCCGCCGGCACGTAGGTGTAGGCGACGGACTCGCCGATGGAGTAGCCGAAGTTTCCGGCCTGGACGTAGCCGATCGCCTCGCCGTCTTTCGTGATCGGCCGCCCCGACAGGAGGATATCCGTCGAGTCGTCCAGCGTCAGCGGCGTCGCCTTCGAGTCGATCCCGTCCTCGCGGGCCGCCGCCAGCGCTTCCTTGCCCACGAAGTCGGTGTCCATGTCGACGGCGAAGGGCAGGCCCGCCTCGTACGGGTTGGCGTCGGTATCGATGTCGGTGCCCCAGAGGCGGTACCCCTTCTCCAGACGCATCGAACTCAGCGCACCGTTGCCCATCGGCCGGACGTTCAGGTCCTGGCCCGCCTCCCAGAGGACGTCCCACAGGCGCCGGCCGTACTCGACGGGCGCCCACAGCTCCCAGCCGAGTTCGCCGACGTACGACACCCGCAGGGCCAGGACGGGGACCTCGCCGACGTAGATCTGCCTGGCGCCGAAGTACGGGAACCCGTCGCTGGTGACGTCGGCGTCGGTGACTCGCTGGAGGAGCAGTCGCGACTTGGGCCCCCACAGCCCGATGGTCGAGCGGGCACCTTCCTCGACGGTGACCGACACCGTGTCCGGCGCGTGGTCTTCGAGCCAGCCGCCGTGGATGCCCGGCGAGTTGCCGCCGCCGGTGGTGACGACGTACTCATCGTCGTCGACGCGTACCACGGTCACGTCCGCGAGGATGTTCCCGCCCTCGTTACAGAGCAGCGAGTAGCGGACCTGTCCGACGTCGACGTCGACGTCGTTGGTGCACACCCGCTGGAGGAACTCGCCGGCGTCGGGCCCGGAGACGACCATAGAGGAGAACGTCGTCATGTCGAACATCGACACGTGCTCGCGGGTGTGCAGGTGTTCGGCGCCCTCGATCGGCGAGCGGTTGATCGCCTGCCAGCCGTCCTGG
>CAZIVN010000127.1:0-7457 GCA_964542685.1 uncultured Halobacteriales archaeon | reverse complement strand
CGTGATGATCGGCGAACCGGACGTCGAGGGACGCGAACAGATCCTCAAGATCCACACCGAGACGGTCCCGCTGTCGCCGGACGTGAGCCTCCGGAACGTCGCCGAGGAGACCGAGGGCTACGTCGGCTCCGACCTGGAGTCCATCGCGCGCGAGGCCGCCATCGAGGCGCTCCGCGAGGACGAGGACGCCGAGACGGTCGAGATGACCCACTTCCGGAAGGCGATGGACAGCGTCCGTCCGACCATCACCGACGACATCGTCGACTACTACGAGCGGATGAAAGACGAGTTCATGGGCGGCACGGCCGACCCGACCGACCGCCGGACCGGCGGCCGGATCGGGTTCCAGTAACGCCGGTCCGCCCGCCGTCGCTGTTCTCCCGGGTTCGCCGTTCCGTCCCCCGACGCTTATTTGATTGCTCCGGGCGTACGGAGGGGACGAATGCGCGACCCCCACCCGTCGCCGGCCGACGCCGCGGCCTCGGGGTCCGACGACGCCGGGCCGTACAGTCCGGGGAGAGACCCGACGATAATCGTCCTCGGACTCATCGTCGTCGGGTCGTTCGTCCTGTTGATCACCGGGGTGGGATCGTCGCTGACCGGCGGTGGCGGCGGCGGTCCGGTGTTCCCGCTCGCCGACACCGACGACGGGCCCACGGAGGTCGACCTCTCGCTGTCGGTCAACCGGTCGACGCTCGCGCCAAACGAGAGCGTCGCGGTGACGGTCACGGACGGCGACGGCGACCCGGTGTCGAACGCGACGGTCGCGGCCCGCGACGAGCGTGCGGTCACCGACGCGGACGGGCGCGCCATCGTCCGGGTGCGGCGTGCGGGAACCGTCACCATCAGCGCCGACAAGTCGGGCGACAACGAGACGGTCTACCGCGAGGAGACGATTCGGGTGACGGTCGAACGCCTAAACGTCGACCTGGCGCTCTCGACGAACGTCTCGACGGTGCGGGTCGACGACCCGGTGCGGATCGAACTTCGGCGGTCGGACACGGATGCGCTGGTGTCCGGCCGGGTGACCGTCGGGAACCGGACGGTCGACGTCGAGGACGGGCGTGCGACGGTAACCTTCGACGCCGCGGGGGAGTACACGCTGCGAGCGAACCGCTCGCAGACGGCCACCGAGCGGTTCCGGACCGCGTCGACGGCGGTCACCGTCGAGCGACGGCAGGCCGATCTGGCGGTGTGGCTCGCCGACGACACGCTGTTGGTCGACGGGGCAACGCTGGTCCGGGTCCGGCGGAGCGACACCGGCGAGGGCGTCGCGGCGACGGTGCGCGTCGCCGGGCGGACCGTCGACACCGGAGGGAGCGGATACGGCGTCCTCTCGGGACTGTCCGCGGGCGAGTACGAGGTCCGGGCCAGCGCCGATCCGACCCCACGGGTCACCTTCGATGAGGGGTCCGCCACGCTGACCGTCGAGCGCGAGACGGTTCCGCTGTCGGTGACGACGAACGTCAGCGAGCCAGCCGGCGGACAGCCGGTCGCGGTGACGCTCACGCGGGGGGACACGGGTGCCCCGGTCGACGGGACGGTGACCGTCGACGGCGAGACGTATCACACGGGCGCGGACGGCCAGGTGGTGCTGACCTTCGAGCGGCCAGGGAACCGCACCTTCGAGGGCCGCAAGGAGCGGACCCGCGCGGAACGGTTCGAGGAGGCACGGACGTCCGTCGACGTCCGGGCACCGTGGTTCGTCGTCGAGGGCGACCTCGCGGCGGCGGCCGCGCCCGGCGAGTCCTACACCGAGACGGTGACGATCAGAAACACCGGGAACGAACCGGGGACGACGGCGGTCACCTACCGGCTGGCCGGACGACCCCTGTCCGACCGGACGGTGTCGCTGGCGCCGGGAGAGTCCGCTACCGTCGTCGTCGGCCCGTACCTCGCACCGCCCCTCGCGGGGACGTACGAACAGCGTGTGACCGTGCGGACCGACGTCGCGGTCGGCCCGCTGAGCGTCGGGAATCACAGCGCCACGTCGGACGCGGGACGCTTTGTGCCGAGTGGGGTGTCAACCCCTCCCGAACCGCCGATTCCGGAATACGGGCCAAGAGAAGTTTGTAAAAGGTCTAAAGGTTTCTGAAGGAGTTTTAAAACGACGTGAAACCGAATTATTTTCTCTAAACCGAGCCGAAAACAAAGTAAGGCTAAACCCGTTATATGT
The DNA here is from genome assembly GCA_964542685.1 of uncultured Halobacteriales archaeon. GTDB lineage: Archaea > Halobacteriota > Halobacteria > Halobacteriales > Natrialbaceae > CAZIVN01. The sequence continues at coordinate 5,281 of CAZIVN010000127.1, read as the reverse complement.
GGGTGTAGGTACATGCGTTGATCAACGAGGAACCCGGTGTCAGAAATGTCCAGTCCCTCCGTCCAAGTCGACACGGTTCGCGACAATGGCCACGAACAGTCCACGCTCCGTCGAGGTGTGAGCATGGTGAGTAGACCGCTCCGTACCGTCGGGTTCTGGGCCGCGGTGAGTCTTCCCTTCCTGCACGTGCCGTTGCTGTTGACGGGACTCGACTCCGCCGCCGACACGCTGGCCTTTGGCGTCCTGTTGCTGTTGAACCTGCTCGCGCTGTTGCTCGGGCACGGTCACGACCCGCAGTAGACGCCCACGCGCGCCGCCCAGGTCCCCTCCTCGCCGGACCGAATCACCCGACGTCGATTCCTGCACGGTCCAGTTGCTCCCTGATCGCCGCCCGTTTGATCAGGACGAACCCCACACAGACACAGCAGAAGCCGACGGCAGTCGCGAGTGTCGGCCGCTCGCCGAGCACGACCACGCCCGTCGCGGCCGCCGCCAGGGGCGCCGCGTAGGAGACGAGGTTGATCTCGATCGGACCGAGGCGTTCGAGCAGGTCGAAGTAGATCAGAAAGCCCAGCGCGCTCGCGACGACGACGAGGTAACCGAGCGCGAGCACCGCCTCGGGCGTCGGGTCGACGGCCCTGGGAGACTCCCCGATGGCAAGGCTGACGCCGTGCATCACGGCCGCACCCAGCACCATCGCCCAGGCCTCCATCGTCTCGATCGGCAGCGTCGCGTCGATGCGCTGCGTGAGGACACTCCCCAGGGCGAACGACGCCGCCGCCAGGAAGACGAGCCCCAGCGCGGCCGACTCCGCGTCGAAGAGCGTCCCAGGCCGGGGGTTCCGGAGCACGACCACGCCGAGCAGTCCGAGTCCCAGGCCGACCAGGCCGAGTCGAGTGAGGCGTTCGTCGGGGAGAAACGCCCGGGAGAACCCGGTCGTCAGAATCGGCGACAGGCTCACGACGATGGCGGCGGCCGCGCTGGTCGTTCCCTGTTCTCCGACGAACAGGAAGGCGTGGTACGCGGCGATCATCAACAGGCCCGCGACGCCAGCGAGGTGCCACTCCGCGCGCGTCCGGGGTCGCCAGCGCTCGGTCGCGTACGCCGCGTACCCGAGCATCATCACTCCCGCGAGGTCGTACCGGAGCGCGGCGAACAGGACGGGCGGGAAGTACGCCAGCCCGGCCTTGATGGCGGTGAAGGAACTGCCCCAGGCCAGCGCCAGCACGACGAACAGGATCGTGTTGCGGCCTCTCATCCCTGCGCTCCAGGTCGGCCGGTGCTCGCTCTGTGGTCCACGACGAGGATTGTTCCGGTGCGGTGACAACCGTTGCGATACCTGCCGGGCTTGCCCCGATACGGTTCCTCTCTCACAGGGTCCCGTACCGACAGTAGGTTTAAATGTATCAGCGGCCATTCGTTCTGTATGGCCGCTCACGGCCGGTCCGCACTGCGGGACCTGTTCGACGAGTCGCCGACGCCACACATTGCTCACCCGCCACGCACCCACCACAGGGACTTCTACGTAGCCACCGACGGCTCGTTCCGAAACGAGACCGCCGGACTGGAGGGCCCCGCCGGTGGTCTCGGCGTCGTCATCGAGGCCCGGGACGGCACTCGCGTCGCGCGCCTGTCGGTGGCCGACGTCCCGCCGGACAACAACGTCGCGGAGTACCGGGCGCTGCACCTCGGCCTGGACGTCCTCGCCGCACGGTCGCCCCCGGACGCGCGGGTCGGCGTCCTCATCGACCACGACGACCTGGCGGCGAACGTCAACGCCGCCGTCCTCGCGGCCCGGGAACACGGCTGGTCGCCCGGCGAGGGTCCCTCCATCCCCGCCGCGTCGCTGTACCACTGGCGCGGCATCCAGGCCCGCCTGCGCGGGTTCGACGAGGCGCGCGCGGCCCGCATCGCCAGCGAGGACAACCCGGCCCACCCGCTGGCGAACGCACCCGACCGGTACGAACACGTCAACGACGAACCCGAACGCTGCGTGCTCCCGGACGCGCGGTGCTCTCCGGAGGGGCAGGTACCGCCACCGTCGCGGAAGGACCGGCACGCCGGCGACTGATAGTGTTTATTCTCGGCAATTGCCGGTGATCGCCAGTACGGTGCGGGCGATCACCGGTCCCGCACGGGGTATCACCGGTAATAGATGAAACGAAACCGTATGAGTCGACTCGATCCCGGCGTGCCTACTCGGCCGGCTCCCCGGGACCGACCGTCGGCGTCGCGTCGGGTGCCGCCTCCGACGCGTCGACGAGAATCACCGAACAGGGCACGTGCCGACGGATCCAGTCGACGTCGTTGCCGACGCCGAACGAGCGCAGTCCGGGCGGGTCGCGCTCCATCACGAGCGCCGCGACGCCGTGGTTCCGGGCGAAGTTGACGACGCTGTGGCGGTGGTCGTGGCTCACCACCTCGCCGTACGCGACCGGCACGTCGACGGCGCCGGCGATGCGCTGGGTCCGCTCCTCGAAGTGCTTGTCGGCCGGAGTGACGTCCGCGGCCGCGTAGTCCAGTGGCGTCTGGTCGGGCACCCTGTCGAACTGGACGACCGTGATCCCGACGTCCTCGGAGCGTGCGAGACCCGCCGCAGTTTCGACCAGTCGGCGCTCGGTGTCCTCGGTCGTTCCCTCCGTGATCGCGACGAGGACGCCGTACTCCGAGTCTCCGTCGGGGGTCTCGGTCGGTGCGGCGATGCGCTCGCGGACCCGGTCACGGACCAGGCCGGCCGCCACGCCCTCGCGGTCGACGCGGTCCCGGACGTACACCAGGTACCAGACGACGCCACCGCCGACGATGAGGACGCTGCCGGCCAGCGGAATCGTCCCCATCACGCTCAACAGGGCGATCCCGGAGACCACGCCGAACCCCTGCACCCATGGGTACAGCGGCGACGTGTACTCCGGTTCGTACCAGTCGGGGTCGCTCGTCCGGAACGCGACCAGCGCGACGTTGATCAGGACGAACACGAGGATCTGGAACGCGCTCGCGAGTTTCGCGATGGAGAGGATCGGGACGAACGCGACCAGTGCGAGCAACACGAGGCCGGTGAACGCGATGGCCGTGATCGGCGTACCGAAGCGGTCGCTGATCTCGCTGAACGCCGGCGGTGCGAGGCCGTCCCGGCTCATGGCGAAGGGGTACCGCGAGGAGGACAGCAGTCCGGCGTTCGCGGTGCTGACGAGTGCCAGCAGTGCAGCGAGGACGACCGCGACGACGCCGACTTCGCCCAGGACGGCGTCTGCGGCGTCGGCGATGGGTGCGGCCGCACCGTCGATCGAGCCCGACGGAACGACGCCGATCAGGATCGCCACGATGAGGACGTACAGCGCGGTGGTGAACGCGAGCGATCCGAGCATCCCGAGCGGGATCACCCGGCCGGGGTCCTCGACCTCCTCGGCGACGCTCGCGATCTTGGTGACGCCGGCGTAGGAGACGAACACGAGCGCCGTCACCTCGAACAGGCCGCCGTAGCCGCCCGCGAGGAACGGTTCGAAGCGGGTCGACTGGACGCTCCCGGTGCTCCCGCCGACGAACCAGATCATCGCCGCCAGCATGACGCCGACGATGGCCACCTGGAGTCGGCCCGTCTGCTTCGCCCCGGCCAGGTTGACGGCGATCAGGACGACCGCAAGGACCAGCGCGACGACCGTCGGATCGACCGGGACCGAGAACCGGTACAGGAGGTAGGGGACCCCGCCGACGAGCGCGAGCGCACCCTTGAACGAGAGGGCGAACCAGGTGCCGATTCCGGCGATGGTCCCCAGCAGCGGCCCCATCCCGCGCTCGATGTAGACGTACGTCCCGCCGGCCTCCGGCAGCGCCGTCGCCATCTCGGCCTTGCTCAGGGCGGCGGGCAACACGAGGACGCCGGCGAGCAGGTACGCCAGGATCAGCGAGGGACCGGCCTTCCCGACGGCCAGTGCCGGCAGGATGAAGATGCCGCTCCCGACCATCGCGCCGACGCTGATCGCAGACACCTCTACCAGACCGAGGTCCCGTTCCAGCTCTTTCGTCATACCTCGTCCTCGGTCCCGGCCAGTTGCGCGACGATGGTCCGCGCGACGGCCCTCGACGCACACACCGGCGTCACCCGGGCGTCGTGGAAGGCCTCGACACGCTCGGGGTCACCGACCACGGTGACGACCCGGTCGGGGTCGCCGACGGCCGCGAGGCCGGCGATCAGGAGGCTCCGACCGTCGTCGTTCGTCGCGACGACGAGCGTCTCGTCGGGATCGAGTGTCTCTCGGAGAGTCGTCGCGTCGGTCGGGTCGCCGTCGGTGACGGGCACCTCGGGCTCCGCCAACCGCCTCGCTCGCGCCTCGTCGGTGAGCAGGCGGACCTGCGCGTCGGTCTCTCTCAGTCGGCGCGCGACTGCCGCCGCGAACGGGTCGCCGACGACGAGTACGGGCGTGTCCGGTGGTGGTACGTGGCTGTCGTCCAGGTCCAAACGGTTCGCCGACATAGATATCTATAGCTCCCGGAAGAAGATAAATCTAGCCTATTTTGAAACGATCTGATAACGAAAAGTCGAACGAGTAACGATCCGGTATCCGATACCGACAGTCACTCCTCCAGTTCGTCGCCGCTGAAGCCGTGATACGGGCAGACGTACTCGTTGCGAATGAGCTGTTCGTCGGACACTTCGAGGCCGAGCGCGTCGAGTTGCTGTGCGACCTCGTTGAGGTCGTCGTGGTCCTCGCCGACGGCGTTGATGTACACGTTCCGCTCCCCGGTCATGATCTCCCGGACGGCGACGACGCCCGGCACTTCCAGGGCGTCTTTCGCGAGTCCCTCCCGCTGCTCGATAGGGGCAGTACAGATGATCTTCGTGTACAGCTGGTAGCCCGCCGCCTCGTAGTCGATGTCCACGTCGTACCCGCGGATGATCCCGGACGCCTCGAGCTTCCGGATCCGGTTGCGGACCGTACTCGCCGACACGCCGGCGACCTCGGCGATGTCACTGGAGGAGACGTGTCTCGCGTCCGATTGCAGTTCGTAGACGATTCGCCGGTCCAGGTCGTCGAGACGGCCGTCTTTCATACCAGGTCCGTGAGAAGCAACGGAGATGAAGCTTTCCACCTTTTTGCCGTTCGGGTTCGCGGCGGGGCCGCGAACCGCTCACGGCAAAAACGTGGGCGAAAAAGGCCGCGCTCGCTCACTTCGTTCGCTCCCGCGGGTGCTGCTGGGACCGCCACCGCCACCGCTACCGCCACCGCACTGCCACCGCAACCGCCACCGCCACACTACCGCCCCCCCACCGCCACCGCCCCAG
>CAZIVN010000126.1:0-7496 GCA_964542685.1 uncultured Halobacteriales archaeon | reverse complement strand
GGCTTCCTCTTTCCCGCCGCGACGTTCCTGCCCTACGCGCCGACGACCGCTCTGAACCTCGCCTTCGCCGTCGCCTACGTCTTGGCCGGCCGGCAGGGGTCGACCCGGTGGGCGGCCGTCGCCGGGACCGCCATCGGCGTGGGCTTCTTCGCCCGGCCCTACACCGCGGTGCTGTTCGCGACGCCGTTCGTCGTCCACGCCTGCTGGACGCTGTGGACGACGCGTGAAAGTGAGTCGTTCGTCGAGACACTCCGCCGGCAGGGGACGACCGCGGCGCTGGGCACCGCGGGCGTCCTCGTCACACTGGGGTACAACGCCATGCTGACCGGCGACCCCTTCCTCTTTCCCTACCAGGCGTTCGCTCCCCTCGACGGTCTGGGGTTCGGACGGCGGCGACTGCTGACCTACGAGCGGACCTACACCCCGGCGCTGGCGGTGCGGGCGAACGCGATCGCACTCTGGTACCTGCTCACGCGGTGGAGTCCGCTCGCGCCGATGGGGACCGTCGCTGCACTGGCCGGGGCCGCACTGACGATGCGCGAGGCGTGGCGACCGTCGCTCGATCCGACCGATCTCCGGCCCGTCACGCTGCGCTTCCTCCTGTTCGGTGTCCTCGGGTCCGTCGCCGTCGGGAACGTGTTCTTCTGGGGCACGCTGAACACGCTCGCCGACCTGGGCGACCCCTCGGACGGCCTGGTCGCGCTGTTCGGCCCGTTCTACCACTACGACTGGCAGCCGATCCTGGCGCTGTTCGGCGCTCATGGCCTCCTCCTGGCCTGGCGTCGACTCCGGACCGCGACGGCGGCCCGCTACGACTCCCGGCGAGCCCTGGCCGTCCCGCTCGCGGTCCTCCTGATCGCGACGCCCGTCGCCGCCGTCGTCGCCGCCCCCGCGTTCACCGAACCCGCACAGCGCCACGGGGCCTACACCGACCGGTACGAGTCCGCGTACGAACCGTTCCGCCAGGACCCACCCGACGACGCGGTCGTCTTCCTCCCGCCGGCGTACGGCGAGTGGCTGAACCACCCGTTCCAGTCGCTGCGCAACGACCCGGGCCTCGACGGGCCGAGGGTGTTCGCCGTCCACCGCGGCCCGGCTGACTTCGACGTCGTCGACGCCTACCCGGACAGACGGCTCTACCGGTACACGTACAACGGCGAGTGGAGCCCCGACCCGAGCGAACCGATCCGCCCGCGCCTGGTCCCCGTCGACGTCGAGTGGTCCGAGCGTCTGACCGCGCGAACGACCGTCGCGGTCCCGGATCCGGATGCGAGCGTGCGACTCCGGATCGAGACGAGTCGGGGCACAGCGACGCGGTCGATGCCGGCGGCGGCGGTGGGCGAGTCGCTGACCGTCGCGTGGTCCGTGGGTCCGGACGGCGTCCGACTCGCGGGGACCAACGAGACGGTCCCCATCGACCGACGGGACGAGGTCCGACTCACGGTGACGCTGACGGCACGCCAGGGCGCGACGCTGACCTACACGGAACGGGTGTCCGTCCGGCGTCTCGGGGGTGGCGTCCAGGCGCTCTGGCCGCCACGAACGTCGGTGTGTACGCTGGTCTCTGAGTGCGGTCGAGACGGTCGGTACTTCGCAGATCGACCGGACCTGTACCCGGAGGGTGCTGCCGTCGAGACGCGACTGGTAGCGAACGGATCCGAGACGCTCGACGGGAACGCCACCGACCCCCTCAGAACAGGCGCCGACGCTGCTCTTCCAGACAGACGGTCACGATGGACTTCGCGATGGCGTACCCGCCCTCGATTGGATCCAGCGTCGTCTCTCCCTTCCGTTCGCGGTACTCGATCGGTTCCTCGCGCACGTCGTACCCCCGGATGAGGGGCCGCAGGAGGAGTTCCGCCGAGAGTCCAGTGTTCTCCGTCCAGACGATGTCCTGCAACAGGTCGCGCCGGTAGGCACGCATCCCGGTCGTCGTGTCGTGGACGCGTGTCCCCGTCAGGACCGAGGCGAGCAGTGCGAACGCCGCGTTGCCGAGGCGGTTGAACGCCGGCATCGCGTCTGCCCCGTGGTAGAGGCGGTCGCCGCTGACCACGTCGTAGCCCTCGTTGAGCAACGCCAGGAAGCGCGGCAGGGCCTCCATCGGGTACGTGTCGTCGCAGTCCGTCGTGACCACGACCGGGCGGTCCGGCGTGAGGACGGCCTCGCGGACCGCCACGCCGTACCCCTGTGGCTCCTGTTCGATCACCGTCGCCCCGTGCTCGCGGGCGATTTCGGGCGTCCGGTCGGAGGAGGAGTCGACGCAGACGACCTCCGCGCGGCCGTCGGTCACGCGGTCGACGTCCGAGAGAACCGTCCCGACGGCTGCCTCCTCGTTGTACGTCCCCATCACCACCGCGAGGTCGTCGAACGTGTACTCGTCGTTCCCGTCGTCCGCCGTCGGCGTCGCGTCGCCGCCGTCGGGACTCGGGACGGTGCCACCGCCTGCGCTGTCCTCGGTGCTCATCGACGCTCGCTTGCCGTGGCGGTTACTTTAGGCTTGCCAAAAAGAACGGTCGCGAACCGACAGCGTCTCGGGTCGGGGTCCGGTCCACTCCGGTGTGTTCGACGTGTCTCCTCGCGGGCGGTACGCGCTAACGGTCTGCTGGGCGCTGGTAATCCTGGGCGGGTCGCTCGCAGAGGGCGGCGGCGGGGCCCTGCCTCCGGCCGGACCGCTCGGCGTCGTGGGCGCGGACAAGTGGGTCCACGCTGCCGAGTACGGACTGCTCGCGTGGCTCCTGGCCTGGGCGGTGCGCCCGGGAACGCGCCGGGCAGTCGTTCGGACGTTCGTCGCCGTGGTGGGGTACGGCGTCGTCGTCGAACTCCTTCAGGTACCGCTCGCGACCAGGTCGGGGGATCCAGTGGACGCGGTGGCGAACGCCGTCGGGGTCACGCTGGGACTACTGCTCTGGCGTGCAGTCGTCGGCCTCGCCACCGGAGACCCCGCACCCGTCACGGACGAGTGACCGCCGCCAGCAGGTGCGCCGCCAGGTGCTTGTCCAGCGGGTCGTTGGCGTTCCCGCAGTGTGGCGACTGGACGCAGGCCGGACACCCGTTCGCACAGTCGCAGGTGAGCAGGACCTCCAGGGTCCGGTCCAGTAACGCCTCCAGTCGCCCGAAGGCGGCGTCGTTCAACCCGACGCCGCCGGGGTGGCCGTCGTACACGAAGACCGTGGGCTGGCCGGTGTGAGGGTGCAGTGGGGTCGAGAGGCCCCCCACGTCCCGGCGGTCACACAGCAGTTCGGTGGGGTACATTCCGATCAGCGCGTGCTCCGCGGCGTGGATTCCGCCGTCGAAGTCCGCCGAGGCCGGCCCCTCGGGGTCGCGGCGGGAGGCCGCCGTTCGCATCGCCGTCTCGACGTCCTCCGGCACCGTGAAGTAGCAACCCCGCGTGCGAAGCGTCGTCTCGGGCAGGGTGAGCGTCTCACGGCCCAGCGTTTCGCCGGTCCTCGCGTCCCGCCGCTCGTAGCCGGTGATCTGCTTGCGCATCGTGACCTCGGCGAACCGGACGGGTACGTCCTCCCGGTCCGCCAGCGTGCGCTCGCGGCGGTCCTCCTCGACGGTGATCGCCTTCTCGTGGAGCGGTCGCGTGTAGTAGTCGGCCCACGTCGGGGAGAGTTCGGCCCGGTCACGGTCGAGGTCGAGCGTCGTCACCTCGTAGGACTGGCCCTGGTGGTGGTAGATCGCACCCTCGTGAGCGTCGCGCAGGGCGTCGCCGAAGGATAGCGACGCCACGACGTCGCCGGACCGACGGTCCAGCAGGTCGACCTCGCGGTCGCCGATGGAGCGCAGACTCGTCGACTGGTGGGGACTGCCGGCGCCGGACTCCGTCCACCGTGGCCCGTCGTCGGTGGAGCGCCGTTCGAGGGCCCCACGGTCGGTCAGTCGCCCAACGAGTGCCGGAAACTCCTCGCCGAAGTGTCGTTCGTCCTCCTGCGACAGCCAGTTCTCCCTGGCGGCACACCGGACGTGGCCCGGGAGCAACTGGTCGTTGAGCGGGTTCGACATCGCCCGCTCCGGGTCGCCGTCGAACAGTTCGCCCGGGTCCGCCATCACGTACTGGTCCAGGCGGTCCTCCCCGGCGACGAGTGCGACCAGCGCTGGGTCCGTGCCGCGGCCGGCCCGGCCCGCACGCTGGAACGTCGACATCCGGGTTCCGGGGTAGCCGTCGAGGATGACCGCGTCCAGGCCGCCGACGTCGACGCCCAGTTCCAGCGCGCTCGTCGACCACACGCCACGGAGGTCGCCGGCGTGGAGGTCGGCCTCGATGGCCTCGCGCCGGTCGGTCCGGAGCGAGCCCTGGTAGGCGCCGACCCGGTCGGCCAGGTCCGCGTGCCCGCGCTCCCGCAGGGCGTCGGCGCTGTCGTCGGCGTAGCGCTCTGCGGTCTGGCGGGAGCGCGTGAACACGACCGTCTGGTGGCCGCGGGCCACGAGGTCCACGAACAGGCGCTTTGCCTCGACGTGACTGGAGCTCCGCTCGCCGTGCCCGCCGTCGCTCCGTGGGGGGTTCCAGAGCAGCCAGTGTCGCGGTCCGGTCGCACTCGTGTCCTCCTCGACGAGTGCGAACGACTCCGGGGACTGGCCGGTCACGGTCGCGGCGTGCTCGACCGGATTCCCGATGGTCGCCGAACAGCAGATCCAGTCCGGATCGGCGTCGAAGCGCTCGCAGATCCGCGCGAGGCGTCGGAACAGGAGCGCCGCGTGACTCCCGAACACGCCGCGGTACTCGTGGACCTCGTCGATCACGACGGTCTCCAGGCGCTCGACGAACCAGTCCCACAGGCGGTGGGCGTGTGGCAGGATTCCGTAGTGGAGCATGTCCGGCGTCGTCGCCAGGACGGTCGGCTGTCGGTCCCGGACTGCCTCCTTCTCGGACTGTGAGCACTGGCCGGTGTATCGGTCGACGCGGACGCTGGAGCCGAACCCGAGGTCGCGTGCCAGGGTCGACAGCGACTCGACCTGGTCGTTGATGAGGGCGACCTGTGGCGCGACGTACAGCGTCGTCGCCCCGCGGTCCATCGCGCGCTCGAACGCCGGCACCGTGTACGCGAGGCTCTTGCCGCTTGCCGTCGGCGTCGCGAGGACCGCGTTTCGCCCCTCGCGGACCGCTTCGATCGCTCGGGCCTGGTGTTCGTACGGCGTCTCGATCCCCGCGTCGGACAGCGCCGACGCCAGGCGGTCTTCCAAGTCCAGCGCCCGCGTACGCGCCTCGCGTCCCGGGAGCCGCCGGCGGTCGACGATCTGTCCGCGATAGTACGGACGGTCGGTCAGCCAGTCGACGAACTCGTCCACGGCCGGAGGGCAGGGCCGCAGGTTGAATACGATTGCGTCCGTCGGGAGGATTCCCTCCTACTTATCTAGGGGATACTACTAAAGGGACCCCGCTTGAGGATGGGAGTATGACAGATCGATCACTGTCGCGACGAACCGTACTGAAAACCGGTGCCGGTGCGCTCGCCGCTGGCGCGATGAGTGGCCTCGCTGGGTGTTCGAGCATTCCGATCATCGGTGGCGGCGGCGGCAACCAGGGATCGAAAGAGCTTCAAAACTGGGCGTACGACCCGGGCGAACTGGGCAGTCGAGACAACTACTTCCCGCGGTACCGTAACCTCGGGTCGATCAGGGACAACGAGGACAACTTCGACTCGGAGTACTACGACGGAGTCGAATCCGGGTACGAACAGCAGTACGCACAGTTCCTGGACATCGACTTCGAAGACGCGAACTGGGACCTCAATCTCGGACAGTTCGGCGTACTGTCTGCCGATCACACGGTCGAGGACGTCGTCAGCAATCTCGAAGACCAGGACTTCGAGGAAGACGAGAGCGACGTCAGCGGGTACACCACCATCGTCGGTCCGAACAGCACGCAGGCGTACGCCGCGGACGGGTCTCTGGTGCTCTGGTGTCGCGTCCAGGAGGACAGTTCCGGCGCCATCGAGGACTTCATCAGCTCACAGAACGGCGAGATCGACATGTGGGTCGACGAGGAGGAGGACTTCGCCGAGGCCGTGGACAACGTCAGCGGTGACGTGGTGGGTGCGAGCCTCAGAGATGGTGAAGGCGACGTCGTCGCGAGCGGGAACGCCGCACAGTTCAACGGCGAGACGACCACGCAACTGTTCGCGAGCGTCTACGATGACCAGGACGACTTCGACAAGCAGGAAATTCGCGAACAAGCCCAGGAGAGCGACGATTTCAGCGTCAGTTTCAGCGGCCGTGTCGTCATCGCTGAGCGCGATGTCGACACCGACGAGTACGGCGTGAGTTCCGGCGGTCGGATCGGTCGGCCTCAGTTCTGACCGGCGCCACCCTCCGAGCGGTCACCCGGGCTGGTCGCGTCCCCGTCCGTGCCCGGACTCGTCGACGAGTTCGGTCATGACGCGCTGTTCCACCTTCCGGAGGTGTTCCTCGACCGTTCGGCGGTCGATGCCCATCGCCGCGCCGATCTCGGCGGTCGTCGTCTCGCGGGGGCGCTCGTAGTACCCCTCCACGACGGCGATGGCCAGAGCCTCTCGCTGTCGGTCCGTGAGTGCCTCGAATGGCCCGTCGAGTTCGTCCCCCGGCGTCGCGCCGGCCGCGTCGATCCCCGAGCGCTTGGCCCGGACGTCCACGGCCCACTCCGACCGCAAGTCCCGATACAGGTCCTGCAACCGGTCGCCGTCCAGTGCGAGCACCCGCAGGAGTCGCCGCCCGTCGACGTACGACAGCGGTGGGACGAGCACGCAGTCGTGAGCGGCGACGAGCGGATCCACGGCGGCGTACGCGTCTGCCAGACAGTCGGTGACTGCGACGCGTTCGCCGTCCTCGCCCAGTTCGTCCCGGACGGTCAGGTCGTCCCGGACGGCGTCGAGGAAGGACGCCGCCTCCGCGCCGCGGACTCGCAACAGGTCGCAGTGGTCGTCACACCAGAGGTCCGCGGTAGCGTCGTACCTGGCCGACGCCCCGGTGAGCGGTCCGTCCCCGTCGACGCCGAACGTGACGCGGTGCACTGGCGGGCGTTCGGCCCGTTCGTTTATAAATCACCCTCCGATTGGAGGGGAAAAGGTACTGTGTGACGGTGCCCCAAGCTAGAGCCATGGCAGGAACCCACGAGGAACCCGACTTCGGCGGCATCGGCGAGCCGTCCGACCAGTGGCGGGAGTACGGGGGCGCACCGACCGGGACGGACCTGGAGTGTGAGGGCTGGCGACAGGAGGCCGCCCTCCGGTTGCTGAACAACAACCTCGACCCCGACGTCGCGGAGGATCCGGAGAACCTGGTCGTGTACGGTGGCACCGGGCGCGCGGCGCGGTCGTGGGACGCCTACGACGCCATCTGCGACGAACTGCGCGACCTGGCCGACGACGAGACGCTGCTCGTGCAGTCGGGCAAGCCCGTGGGACGGTTCCGGACCCACGAGCGGGCGCCACGGGTACTCATCGCGAACTCGAACCTCGTCGGCCGGTGGGACGACTGGGAGCACTTCCACGAACTGGAGGCCGAGGGGAAGATCATGT
>CAZIVN010000125.1:0-7497 GCA_964542685.1 uncultured Halobacteriales archaeon | reverse complement strand
GCTGGTCGAACACTGGGACGTCGGGCGCACCTTCGAGGACTACAACGGCCTGGCCGCGAAGGCGCCCATCGCCTGCGGAGCGATGACCGTGTTCATGTTCAGTCTCGCCGGCCTGCCGCCCTTCGGCGGGTTCATCACGAAGTACGCCCTGTTCTGGGGTGCGATCCAGAACGGCTTCTGGTGGCTCGCGGCCGTCGGCGCACTCAACAGCGCGCTGTCGCTGTACTACTACAGCCGTGTGGTGAAGGCGATGTGGATCGAGGACCCGGCGACGGACCTGGAACTGCCCGGACAACCGACCGGCATCTACGTCGCCGTCGTCGTCGCGGCGGTCGTGACGGTCCTCCTGTTGCCCGCCATCGGACTGTTCTCGGAGCTCGCCGTCGAGGCCGCGGCGCTGCTGTCGCCGTAGCCCCTCGCAGCCGACCTCGACGACGTCGGTTCCGGCGGCTCGTGGTCGCGTCGTCGGCGATCCGATGCTCCGCTGCCACCACAGTTATCGGGGGGTAGCGAGAACGAACCTGTTAGTTACCTATGACTCTCGGGATCGATCCCGAACGGAAACTCCAGGCCCTCCTCTCGGTGTACGCTGGTGCGGGATTCGTGATCGACGAGGACGGTCGCTACCTGGAGGTCCTGGAGGGGAGTGGCGACTCGTTGCTCTACGACGACGCCGACGAGTTACGGGGACGACGGTTTCACGACCTGTTGCCCGTCGAGACCGCAGAACGGTTCCTCGAAGTCCTCCGGACCGCACTCGACGAGGACGAGGTGCAGTTCCTGGAGTACGACCTCGACGTGAACGTCGGGCGCCGCTGGTTCGAGGCGGCCGTCGCCCCGGTGGCGTCGCCGGACCTGGACGTCGAGACGGTCGTGTGGGTCGCCCGCGACGTCACGGACCGCGTGCAGCGAAAGCGCCAGCTGAAAGAACGCGGGGAACGACTACGCGTGCAGTTCGACCACGCGCCCGACGGCATCGTCGTCCACGACGAGGACGGCGAGATACTGGACGTCAACCGGACCCTCGTCGACCGAATGGGGTACGACCGCGAGACGCTGCTGGAGATGACCGTCGACGAGTTCGACGTTCGGTACGACCATGACGAACTCGAGTCGATGTGGTCGGAGCTGGACCCCGACTCGCGGCTCACGGCCGAGAGCGAACACCGTCGGGCGGACGGGTCGACCCTGCCAGTCGAGGTGTGGGTCCACCGGATCGACGTGGACGACGAGACGCGGTTCGTCGCACACGTCCGCGACGTCACCGAGCGCAAGGAGCGGGAACGAGCGGTCGTCGCACAGAAGCGAAAGATAGAGGCGCTCCACGACGTCGCGTCCAGCATCGGCGCGTGCGACGACCCCGGAACCGTCTACGACGCCGTCGTCGACGCCGCAGAGGAGATCCTGGCGTTCGACATCGCCATCGCCGACGAGGCCATCGGCGACGTCCTCGTCCCCCGCGCCGTGTCGTCGGACCTGTCGTCGGAACAGTACTACGAGGAGACTCCCATCGACGCGGAGGACAACTTCGGCGCCGAGGTGTACCGGTCGGGAGAGACGCGCGTCGTCGACGACCTGCACGACCACGGCGTCGACCCGGCAAGCGCCGAGTTCCGATCGGTCCTGACCGTCCCCATCGGCGACCACGGAATCTTCCAGTCGGTCGACAGGGAACCGGGCGTGTTCGACGAGGCGGACGTGGAACTGGCGGAACTGCTCGTGAGTCACGCCCGGGCACGCCTGGACGCCCTGGAAACTACCGCCCGTCTCAAGGAGCGGACGACGGAACTGGAACAGCAGAACGACCGCCTGGAGGAGTTCACGAGCGTCGTGAGCCACGACCTCCGCAATCCGCTGACCGTCGCGTACGGCGAGGTTCAGATGGCCAGGGCAGACGACGACCTGTCGCGACTGGACGAGGCGCTGTCGGCGCTCGACCGGATGGACGCGCTGATCGAGAACCTGCTGACGCTGGCCCGCGAGGGGGACGCGGTGGGCGAACTGGAGGTCCTCGACCTCCAGTCCCAGATCGAGTCCTGCTGGGGGGCGGTCGACACGGACGGCGGCGAACTCCTCGTCGAGACCGACCGCGTCGTGCAGGCAGACCGGACGCGTCTGCGGCAGTTGCTGGAGAACCTCCTCCGAAACAGTGTCGAGCATGGCTCCACGGGCCCTCCCTCGCACGCTCGGGAGGACAGCGTGGAACACGGGGCCGACGGCTCCGGGAACGGTGCCGTCACCGTCACGGTGGGCGATCTGGACGACGACGCAGGCTTCTACGTCGCGGACGACGGCCCCGGAATTCCGGAGTCGGAACGGGAGGCCATCTTCGAGAGCGGGTACTCCAAGGGCGACGAGGGGACCGGCTTCGGACTGTCCATCGTGCGGACGATCGTCGACGCCCACGGCTGGGACATCCGCGTCACGGAGAGCGAGGCCGGCGGCGCCCGGTTCGAGATCGTCACCGGCGGGTCGTGAGGCCCGTCGCGGAGTGTCGCCGGTCGGCCGCCGAGGTGGTGATCAGGATCGTCCCGTCGTCGGCGGGGGTCGTCTCCACGGCGTCGAGGAACGCCTCGGACCCGATGACGACCGCGACGGTGTCCGCGTCGACCTTCCGCATCGTCCACTCGCGGTTCTCGAACTGCCAGCGCCCGTCGCCGGCGGACACCCCGCGATCCGACAGGTACTGTCCGAACAGGCGCTGGAACTCGACCCGTTCCTCCGTGTCGTCCCAGTCGAGCACCCAGACGAACCCGCTCGTCCGTCCGTTCGAACCGTCGTAGGTGAGGTTGAGCAGGCGGTCGTTCCCCCAGCCCTCGGCGGCGCGTGCCGACTCCGTCCGACTGAGGCTCACCGAGAGCGCCGGCCTGAGGAACAGTTCGCCGTAGGTGTCGGTCCGTGCTCGTTCGAGGTCGTCGCCGACGCGGACCGACAGGTCGGTCGGGCCCTCGTCGGTGTCGTGGAGTACCTGTTCGCCGGTCTCCGGCGGGTCGGCGTACACCTCGAACGTGTCGGTCGCGGTGTCGATCCGGCGGTCGGCGTACTCGTAGCCGAACAGGTACGGACCGAAACTCATCCTGAACGCGACGCCCAGGCGGTTGTACCGCGTGTCGACGACGGCGGCGATGGTTTCCGATGGGGGGATCCCCAGCGACTCCTGTTGCACCCGAGCGGTCACGAAGACGTCGCCGACCCCCTCGCGGACGGCGACGGTCGTCAGGCGCGCGTCTGCCGAAACGTTCGGGCGGAACCGGAGCCCGTCGACCCGGCGGTCGTAGTAGTCCCGGAACGTCTCGTTGCGGAACTGGACGGCGTGGGCGAACTCCTCGATCAGGATCTCCTCGATGTCGACCTGTCGGTTGTCGACGTACAGCGGGTTGACGTAGACCGTGTGGGTGTCGGGGTAGTAGAACGCGGGCGAGGCGGTCGGCCAGGTCCCGTCGTTCGCCCGGTCCCGCGGGACGTCCGGATCGACAGAGGGGAGGAACAGCGCCCGGAACGTCGAGAGCTCCCGGGGCGGGAACTCCACGTCCGGGTCCCGGGTGACGACGACGGTCGGCGGTTCGGTGTCCGCGTCCAGCGTGGCCCTGGTCCGCAAGAACAGGTCGCTCACGTCGGCGTCGATGTCCGGGCCCTCGACGGGGACGAGCGGTTCGCCGTCCCCGCCGTCCTCGTCGGCGGTCGTCGTCTCCGTCTCGCCGGTGGTGATCGTCCCTCCGTCGCCGTCGTTCGACGTCGCCGTGCTCGTCGTCCGTTCTGGGGTCTCCGTCGCCGTGTCGACTGTCGGTTCGGGGGTGTCGGTCGTTTCGGCGGTCGGACCGAACGGTCCGGAACACCCCGCGAGCACCAATAGGACGGCCAGGAGGACTGCACGGCGCATCTATCCGGAGACTGAGGACCGGGCCGTCAAAAAACTCCGGTCGCAGACGGTAGGCTTTACTCGCCGGAGTCGATTTCAGTGACCATGGCCGCTCGCCTGGTACTCGGCTGTGGCTCGGCCGGCGTCGGCGTCGTGGAGGCGCTGTCGCAGCGACCGGGCCAGCTCCGGGTCGTCTGCCGGGACGAGAGCCGCGTCGATACCCTCCGGGACGACGGAGTCCACGTGACGGTCGGCGACCCGGCCGACCCGGCCACGCTCGACGGCCTCGAGGACGACGTCGAGACGGTGTTCGTCGGGACCGGCGATCCCTCGGCGAACTGTGACATCCTCGAGACCGTTCGCTCGGTGTTCCCCGAGGCCGCCGTCGTCGCCTACCGGGGGTGGGAGGCAGACGCGGCCGACGCCGCCGACATCGCCGCGAGTGCCGACCGCGTCGTCGAACCGGTACGGGCGGTCGCGAAGAGCATCGTCGACGCGGTCACGAACGAGACGGGCACGCGGTGCCGGAAACTGAAGACCGCCATCAACGGCATCGACGGGTCGCTCGCAGTGGTGATGCACGAGAATCCCGACCCGGACGCCATCGCGAGTGCGGTGGCGCTCGTGCGAATCGCCGAGCGGTTCGGCGTCCCGGCGACGCCGTGTTACTACGGCGAAATCTCCCACGAGGAGAACCGCGCGCTCGTCAACCTCCTCGAACTGGACCTGCGCCAGCTCGGACCCGACGAGGACATCTCGGAGTTCGCGGGGTTCGCACTCGTCGACCACTCCCGACCCGGGGTCAACGACGGCCTCCCGGAAGCGGTGTACCCCGAGATCGTCGTCGATCACCACCCGCCGAGAGCGCCCATCGAGGCCCGCTTTACCGACCTCCGGAGCGAGGTCGGCGCGACGAGTACCCTCCTGACGACGTACCTCACGGAACTGGACGTGGGGCTCGATCCGACGATCGCGACGGCGCTTTTGTACGGCATCAGGATCGACACCGACGACTTCAGTCGGGAGGTCGCCGCCGCGGACTTTACCGCTGCGGCGACGCTGTTGCCGTACGTCGACGCCGCCGTCCTGGAGAAAGTCGAGTCCCCCAGCATCGGCGGTGAGACCCTGGACGTACTGGCACGAGCGATTCAGGACCGGGACGTCCGCGACCACGTCCTCGTCAGTTACGTCGGCCGCCTCGGGAATCGCGACGCGCTCTCACAGGCCGCGGACAGACTCCTGTCGATGCAGGGAATCGACGCAACCCTCGTGTACGGGCGCTGCGACGGAACGGTGTACGTCTCCGCGCGCTCCCGGGCGAGCGACATCGACCTCGGAGAGACGCTCCGGACCGCGTTCTCGAAGGTCGGGAGTGCAGGCGGGCACGCGGACATGGCCGGCGCCCAGATTCCACTCGGTATCCTCGAAGACGTCGGGGACAACCGGGACCTGGACGCCGCCATCTCGGATCTCGTCTCCGACCGCTTCTTCGAGGCGGTCGCCGAACGGCCGGTGGATCTCGGCGTCCCGCCGGTGTCCGACGAACAGTACCTCGGTGAGGGCCCCCCGACCGACGAGAAGTTCCCCGAGCGGTGACGGGGCGCCGACGAGGGATTTTTGGCTGCCCCGCCCGTCCCTCGGGGCATGAACGCGCCGGGCGACGACGGCAAAGCGCGAGTCAAAGAGTACATGACCGCGGACGTCGTGACCGTCTCGCCGGACGACACGGTCGAAGACGTCGCGGTCAGGATCGCGGAGAGCGACGGACACAGCGGGTTTCCGGTGTGTGACCGACGGCGCGTCGAGGGGTTCGTCAGCGCCCGGGACCTGTTGCTCGCGGACGACGACGATCCGATCTTCACCGTGATGGCGACCGACCTCGTCGTCGCACACCCGGACATGAAGGTGACCGACGCGGCCCGGGTGATCCTCCGGTCGGGCATCCAGAAACTCCCCGTCGTCGACGACGCCGGCAACCTGGTGGGACTGATCAGCAACACCGACGTGGTCAGAAGTCAGATCGAGCGCGCGACCCCCGAGAAGGTCGGGAAACTGATGCGGACGCTGGAGAACATCCACGACGTCTCGCTTCGACAGGAGCGACGGACGGTCCCCCTCGGCGAACTCCGGCCGACACAGACGAAGGTGTACGCTGACGAACTGGAGGGCCGAAAGTACGAACTCGAACGGGGACTGGCCGAACCACTCGTCGTCATCGACAACGGCGGCCGGGAACTGCTACTGGCCGACGGTCACCACCGTGTCCTGGCCGCGCGGCGCGCCGACATGACCGAGATGGACGCCTACGTCGTCGTAATCGAGGAATCGATCGAGTTGGGGATGGCAGAGACCGCCCGATCGGAGGGACTCGAGGGCCTCGAGGACATCGAGGTGGTCGACTACGCCCGGCACCCGCTCGTCGAGACGACCGAACGGCTCCGGGAGTGACGGCGCTCCCCGTCCCGTGCCCCGCAGACGACGCTCACGGATCGGCCACAGAGAATAAGTACCCGGACTATTCAAGCCTCCAAGTCTTGTGATGGTGTGCCATAGTAACAGTTGCCAGTTCACCGCTGGCATAAGGGGGCACGACGGGGGACAGTCAGTCGTTGCCATGCCATCCGTCTCCCGCACCGCCGGGACGCATTCCGTACCCGGATTGCTTTTTCCGCGGACCGAAACGGCTTAGTTACGCGGCCGGCCGAGACACTGTATGACACGACGGGGCGTCGGCGCTCGACTGAGGGACGCCGTAGACGCCAGATCCGTCGGCGTCGTCTGTTTCGGAGCGGGTATCGTCGCGTACTGGGCGCTCCGGGAGGCCGGCGACTACTTCGGCGCACTGGTCCCACTGTTCCTGGTCGGCATCGCGGGGCTCTTGCTGGGGTACAGCAACGGGTACGACCGGGGGCGCGAGAACGCGACGAGTCGCCAGTCGGGCGCCGGGACCGACCACGACCGGGATGACAGCGCCGACGCGACCCGGCGCGAGGAGCCGCGGGCCGAGTCCGACTGACCGGTCTGTCTCGACCAGTACAGTGGGTAGCGGTATCGCCACCATCGGCGAGAGCGCCGCTCTCGCGGTGTTTTTCATCACCGAAAGACGCTCGCCGCTCGTCTTTCGAGCCCTCGTTCACTTCGTTCACGAGGACGAAGTTTTTGCGCCGAGGGGTTCGCCGCAGGCGACCCCGAGGTAGAAACAGTTCGCACCGAAACCTTATCGGGAGGCCCGACCCGTACTACGCGTATGTACGACGAGGAGGACCTCGCCGACATCCGCGAGGCGAAAACGGAGTGGGAGGAGGAGACGCTCGACCCCGTACTGGAGCGGTTCGGAGAGCGGAAAGACCGCTTCGCGACCGTCTCGAACCTCGAGGTCGACCGCCTGTACACGCCCGACGACGTCGCGGACGTCGACTACGAGGAGGACGTCGGCTTCCCCGGCGAACCGCCGTACACGCGCGGCCCGTACCCGACGATGTACCGCGGTCGGACCTGGACGATGCGGCAGTTCGCCGGCTTCGGGACCGCCGAGGAGACCAACGAGCGGTTCCACTACCTCATCGAGGAGGGCCAGACGGGGCTGTCGACGGCGTTCGACATGCCGACGCTGATGGGCATCGACTCCGACCACCCGA
>CAZIVN010000124.1:0-7511 GCA_964542685.1 uncultured Halobacteriales archaeon | reverse complement strand
AACGTCCTCGCGGAGGGCCGCCTGGTCAATCTCGCCAGCCCCGTCTCGCTGGGCCACCCCGTCGAGGTGATGGACCAGTCCTTCGGGATTCAGGCGGTCTGTGCCCGCGAACTCGCCGTAAATCCCGACGACTACGAGGCCGGCGTCCACGAGGTGCCCGACGACCTGGACCGCGAGGTCGCCGAGATCAAACTCGCCGCCGAGGGCATCGCGTACGACGACCTGACCACGACCCAGGAGGAGTACATGGACTCCTGGGACCACGGGACGTAGGGCGGCGACGCTCGCCGGGGGAACGGTTTTGCCGGTGGCGCGGGACCCGCCGTCATGGGCGACCCAGTCACCTACGAGCGCCGCGGTCCAGTCGCTGTCGTGACTATCGACCGACCCGACCGGAAGAACGCCGTCGACCGTGCGACGGCCGACGCGCTGGCCGACGCCCGCGAGCGGTTCGCCGGCGGCGACGCCGACGTACTGGTGCTGACCGGTGCCGGCGGGGACTTCTCGGCGGGCGCCGACCTCCAGGCGTTCGACCTCGAGGACCGCCCGGAAGGGTACCTCGGGCTGACCCGCACTCGCGTCGAGAAGCCGACGGTCGCTGCAGTCGAGGGGTACTGCGTCGCCGGCGGTCTCGAACTCGCGCTGTGGTGTGACGTCCGGGTGGCCGCGGAGGGGGCGACGTTCGGCTGCCTGGAGCGGCGGTTCGGGGTGCCGCTGGTCGACGGGGGCACCCAGCGGCTCCCCCGCGTCGTGGGGCTGGGTCGCGCACTGGACATGATAACCACCGGGCGGGAGGTCGACGCCGCCACCGCCGAGGAGTGGGGACTGGTCACCCGGGTGGCGCCGGAGGGCGAGGCGCTGTCGACGGCGCTCGCCCTCGCCGAGCGGGTGGCGGCGTTCCCCCAGGAGACCCTCCGGTCGGACCTGGCGGCGACCTACGACGGCCTCGGGGAACCGCTGTCGACCGGGCTGGAACTGGAGGCCGCCCGCGGCGCGGAGGTACTGGACGTCGCCGCCGAGGGCGCCGAACGGTTCGCCGGCGGCGAGGGCCGCGGCGGGCACTGGCAGGGCGAACGCGACGGGACGGACGACACGTAGTTCACGTACCGGGGGCCGCCGGGAGTTCGTGGACTCCTCGGACGCGGCACCCGACGGCGAGTAACGCTCACGTAACCGGGTTTCGTCGGGGTCAACGACTGCTTTTGTGTGTCGACACCCACGTTTCACCCGGGGAACGCTGTCGACCGATTCCGGATCACTGCTGTTCGGTACGGCGTTGCCCCGGGTCGTCGCCCTGTCCTGCGGGTCTTCCCCACCCGCTCCCCGCTCTCCACGGCCCGCCACGCCGTGGCGGAGCCTTTAGGTACGCCAGACGACCACCTACGGACATGTCCAACGCGAAGGGCGACCGGCGCGAGCGCGAACTCGTCAATCGGTTAGACGAGGCCGGCTTCGCCGTCATGCGTGCCCCCGCGTCCGGAAGCGCCACCGAGCGGGAACTGCCGGACGTCCTGGCCGGCGACGGCGACCGGTTCTACGCCATCGAGGCAAAGTCCAGCGCCGGCGACCCCATCTACCTCCAGGGCGCCGAGATCGAGGCGCTCGTCTACTTCGCCCGGAACTTCGGCGCGAAACCCCGCGTTGGCGTCCGGTTCGACCGCGAGGACTGGTACTTTTTCCACCCCGCCGACCTCCACACCACTGACGGCGGCAACTACCGGGTGAAACTCGAAACCGCACTCGCCGACGGCACCGACATGGCCGAACTCGCCGGCGAGTCCGAGAAGACCGCCCTCGGCGAGTTCGCCGAGGAGGACGAGGACGACGGATACGACCAGACCGTCCTCGACGTCCTGGAAGCGGTGAAACGGGGGGACCTGGACGTGGAGGAGGCCGCGGCGATGCTGGAGTGAGCGAGACGCGACGGGTCCGGTGGACACACAAAGCGTATCACCGGAGCGATCGACCCGCCGGCCATGCGAACGTCCCCGCCGAAACGCTCTCCGACCGACGTTCGGACGGTCGTCGTCGTCCTGGTCGTCCTGTCCGCCGTCGGACTCGTCGGCGCCGGCGCAGCGGCCGGCGTGACGGCTGGCGGAGACGGCGAGCCCGGAGCCACCGCGGCGTCGGCCGTCGACGACGCGCAGGCCCGGGACCACGACCCGAACGTCTCCGTCTGGACCGCCCCCCAGGACGCTCGACTCACCAACGAGAGCGCGATCGAGGTCGCCCGGGACGCCGGGCGACTCACTCCGACGGACACGGTCGCGCCGGGCGACCGTCTCGTCCTCCGACTGACCGCCGACGGCATCGCGACGGACTTCAGGAACGCCGACGGCGCCAACGACACGGAGCGACTGCGGTCGCTGTTCGGCGGCGACCGGTACGACCTGACGGTCAGACAGACCTACGACACGGTGTACGTCGAGCGAGAACCGAAGACCCTCGGGTTGCTCGAACCGGCGGTGCTGACGGTCGTCCCCGTCGGGACCGACAGCGTCTACCTCGTCTACGACACCGACGCGCTCGAATCCGTCTACGGCGGGGTGTTCGACGGTCGCGTGTACGGCAACGAGTCGGACGACGAACTCGACGGGGGCGAGGCCTACAACGTCACCGTCCGGACCGGAGACGGCGTGGCGACGACGACGGTCGCGGTCGTCGACCGTACGATCGGCGGCCCGGTCGCCGGTGACGACATCTACGGTGTCCCCGGCGAACGGACGACCGTCTCCGTCCCGACGACGCTCGCTCCGGGCACCGAGGTGGCCATCAGCCTCACGATCGAAGGACAGGAGCGTCGGACCGTGACGGCGGTCGCGGGTCCGAACCGATCGCTTCGGGTACCGGTCGACGCGAGGAACCTGACCGGGGACGCCGACGGAGTCGCGACGCTGACCGACCACTACGACGGTCGGTACGCCGACGAGGACGACGACCTGCGCGTGCCAGTGCGCGTCCGGAGCGAACGCGGCGTCGTGGACCGCGCCGAGGCAGCGCGGCGGTCGAACGCCGTGCGGTTCCGGACCGGCGTGAACCTCTCGCATCCGGGGTTCGTCGCGGTCCGGAACGCCGAGGGCGACACGCTCCACGTGTTCGGCCCGTTCGACGCCGGAAACAGCGTCTCGGCGAACGTGTTCCTCGAACTCGACCGCGACCCGGGTGACGAGGTCCGGTTCGTCGCCGTCCGCGACGTCGACCAGGACGGCGTGTACGACGCCACCGACGAACGGTTTGCGGCCGGCGACCCCGTCCGTACCGCGACCGTGGCGGACGCTCGCCCGGAGACGACCACCACGACCGACGCTCCGACTACGGCCCCGACAGGGTCCGCGACGGCGGCCCCCACCACGGGCGGCAGCGAGACGACTACCGCGACCACGGTCGGTACCGCCGGCGGGACGACGGCCGGCGGCGGGGCGGCAACCGACGGCGAGGACACGCCGGCGACCGACGGCGAGACCGGGGACGACGGGCCGGTCCCTGCGGTCGGCGTCGTCGGAACCCTGGCAGCGGTGCTCGCGACACTGGCGATCGGTCGGCGGCGCCGCTGAACGTGAGCCCGGACCGCGACTCACTCGACGACGCGGAGTCGCGAGCGCGGGAACGTGTACACTCGCAGCTCCGCGGGGTCGGGGCCGCGCTCGTGGAGGTCGACCGACGCCGCGTACACCACCCCGACGACCGGGTCGTCGTCCGGGTAGGCCGCGTTCGTCTCGTAGTCGGCCACGGAGACGTCGCGGTCGGGCACCTCCACGTCCTCGGCCCGCAGGGACCCGGTCGCGACGACCACCACCTCGTCGCCGGTCTCGCGGTCCCGAACCCTGTCGCCGACGGTCAGCGTGTGCGCCTCGCAGTAGTACGGCCCGTCGGCGTCGTTGGGCACGAACGCCGGGCCGCCACACTCCCGGCAGACGCGGGCGACCTCGCCCGGCGGCGGGACGCGACCCTCCGTCACCTCGATGGCGACCCGACGGAGGTGTTTGCACCGTGCGTCCCGGAACCGGTGATCCGGGCAGGTACAGCGGGACGCCCCGAGGTCGACGAGGTACGTCCGGCCGCTCTCGCCGGTGACCTCGTAGACGTTCGTCCCGAACGATCGGACGGACATCGCCTCGGTTCGGGCCCGACGGGAGCGGTCGTCGAGGTCTCCGGGCGGAACGGACAACCGCCGCGGCGTCGGATCGGCCGTGGTGGTGGGTGGCGTCATCGGTTGTTCCTCCGACGTGAGGTGACAGGTCGCCGCTGTCCGTCGTAGGGGTTCGAACGGCGTAAGCGTTCCACCTGAACCCTGGAAGCAGTGACCCCGCTGGTTTTTTCTCCGGGCCGGGAGTCCGTCCGCGCATGGACGCCATCACGTTCGGGACCGACGGTTGGCGGGCGACGTTAGAGGAGTTCACGGCGCCCCGGGTGCGGTGTGTCGGACAGGCCGTCGCCGACTACCTCGCGGAGTCGGGGCGGGGCGGCGACCCGGTCGTCGTCGGCTACGACGCCAGACCGAGTTCGCGAGGCTTCGCAGAAGAACTCGCTCGCGTCCTCTGTGGGAACGGGCACGACGTCCTGTTGCCCGACCGGGACGTCCCGACGCCGTTGGTGGCACACGCCATCGTCGACCGCGACCTCGCCGGCGGACTGATGCTCACGGCCTCGCACAACCCGCCGGAGTACAACGGCGTCAAGTTCATCCCCGCGGACGGCGCGCCGGCACTCCCAGAGGAGACCGACGCCATCGAGGCAGCGCTCCGCGAACCGGAGTCGATCGAGCGGTCGGCGTGGGGGTCCGTCCGGACCGTCGGCCTCGTCGACCCACACGCCGAGGCGGTCCTGTCGCTGCTCGACCCGGACCTGGAGGGCCTGTCGGTCGCCTACGACGCGATGCACGGGAGCGGGCGCGGCGTCACGGACGCACTGCTGGAACGGGCCGGCGCCGAGGTCTCGCACCTGCACTGCGAACGCGACGAGGCGTTCGGCGGGACGGACCCGGACCCGAGCGCCGAGCACCTCGGGGACCTGATCGACGCCGTCCGTGACGGCCCGGCGGAACTGGGCCTGGCCAACGACGGTGACGCCGACCGGATCGGTGTCGTCACGCCGGACCGAGGGTACCTCGACGCGAACCTCCTGTTCGCGGCGCTGTACGACTACCTCCTGGAGACGGACGCGGGCCCGGCCGTCCGGACCGTCTCGACGACGTTCCTGATCGACCGGATCGCCGCCGCGCACGGCGAGACCGTCTACGAGACGCCGGTCGGGTTCAAGTGGGTCGCGGCGACGATGGCCGACCACGACGCACTGATCGGCGGCGAGGAGTCCGGCGGGTTCACGATCAGAGGGCACGTCCGGGAGAAAGACGGCGCCATGCTCGCCGTCCTGGCCGCGGCCGCCGACGCCGCGGAACCGCTCGACGAGCGCGTGGATCGGCTACTCGAAGCCCACGGGCCCATCGCGTCGGACAAACTGTCCGTCGACTGTCCCGACGACCGGAAGGCAACGGCTATCGGTGCGCTGGAGGAGCGCATTCCCGACGCCGTCGCCGGCGAACCCGTCGAGGAGGTCGGGACGGACGACGGGTTCAAACTCCTGCTCGCCGACGGGTCCTGGGTGCTGGTCCGGCCGTCCGGGACGGAGCCGAAGCTCCGGGTGTACGCCGAGGCAGAGACGGCCGACCGCGTCGAGGAACTGCTCGCCGCCGGACGGGATCTGGTCACCGCGGTCGTGTGAGTCCGAGAGAACCCCGTGACTGGCCGTCGCAGATAGAGGCGAACCGGCGACACGAAACGGCCCCCGAGGCGACGTGTCGCGCTGTCGCCCCCGCCCCGGGACGGCGGTCAGTGCACGCCGACCGTGGCCGCCCGGTCCGGTATAAACCCACGCCCACGGACCGCCGGGCGACGAACTACCGATCGCCGTCTTCCAGAACGCCCCGACAGCGGCCGTCATCGAGGGGGCGCACGGCGAACCCCAGCGACTCGTAGAACGGGCGGACGTCGGCGTCGAACTCGGCGGTCAGGGGTCGGCGCTCGGTCGCCGCGATCAGTGCCGTCCCGATCCCCTGCCCGCGCCGGCGTGGCCGAACCGCGATTGCCGCGACGTGGGCGCCCGTCCGGACGTAGTGGGGCCGCAACGCCGCGGCGCCGACGACGCGGTCCTCGACGGTCGCGACGAGGACGTCGGCGGCCGCCAGGCGGGCGTCGAACCCGTCGACGTCGAGCATCGCCGCGTCGAGGACGCTCCGGGCGGCGGTCGCGTCGGCGTCCGTCGCCGCTCGGACCGTCACGCCCTCGGGACCGGCCACGTCTGTCGAATCCCGCGCGGTCACGGCTGGACGGGGTCGCCGCGGGGTCGGTCGAGTGTCTCGTCGACGGCCGCGAGGAGATCGTCCACGCTCGGACGGTCGAACGTCGAACGGCCGCCGTGGCTCCAGGCGACCAGCGGGTCGTCGCGACAGTTGAGCAGGACCGCTTCGGGCATCCGCCCGAGGAAGTCGCTCCACTTCCCGAGCGGGCCGAACCTGACCGGCTGGTCGTACGCCGCGCCCCAGGACGCCTCGGGGTCGGCGAGCAGGGGGTAGGGGAGGTCGTAGCGCTCCTGCCACTGCTCGACCGTCTCGCGGGGTTCGGGCACCACCGAGACGACCTCGCAGTGCCGGTCGCGGAACTCGGCGTACCGCTCGGCGACGGCCTGGACCTGCTCGCGGCACTTGATGCACTTGTCGTCGCGCTGGAGCAGAATCAGGACGGCGTCGTGTTCGGCCGCGAGGGCCGCGAGCGAGCAGGGGTCGGGACCGGGGCCGACGTTCGGGAGCGCGCCGGTGGCGGCTGGATCCATATCTCCTCCGACGGCTGCCAGCGTAAAAACGGCCGGTCCTAACGACGGGTCGTGGGTCGGTCCGCGCCCGCACGTGGCGACGCCCCGGTCAGCCACCCTTCACCAGCCGAACGATCCGGACCGTCTCGGCCGCCACTGGCTGGTCCTCCGGGACGGGCCGGCCGTCGACCAGCACCGAGACCTCGTGGACGGAGAAGCCGACGGCACCACAGCAGTCGGCGTACGTGGCGTCGTCGGGGAGGTCCACGTCGTGCGTCTCGCCGCCGGCGACGTCGACGGTCACCTGCATGGGCGGACGTGGACGCCGCGTTGGCATGAGCGTGACGACCTGGCGGGTCATGGGACAGGTACTCGGCGTCGCACACCGGCCGCCGTCTCGTACCACTTATGCCGCGGGGTCCCCTCCCATCGCACATGAGCGAGGCCGAGACGGACGAGCGCGTCGCCGGGCGAACGGACGTCTGGATCGAGAAGTACCGCCCCGAGCGTCTCGCGGACATCAAGGGCCACGAGGAGATCGTCCCGCGACTCCAGGGGTACGTCGACAGGGACGACCTGAGCCACATGCTGTTCGCGGGGCCGGCCGGCGTGGGCAAGACGGCCGCAAGTGTCAGCATCGCCAAAGAGATCTACGGCGACGACTGGCAGGAGAACTTCCTCGAACTGAACGCCTCCGACCAGCG
>CAZIVN010000123.1:0-7543 GCA_964542685.1 uncultured Halobacteriales archaeon | reverse complement strand
GGCTTGCCCTTCTGGCCCTTCTTCCCGAGTTCCACGACGACCTGCAGGACGTCCGCGATGACGTCCGCGTTGGCCCGCGAGTCGGTGAACAGGTCGTAGACGCCGTTCTCGTCGCTACTCTCGACGCGGGTCCGGACGACGGTGTCGACGTCGTCGCCGAACGTCCCTGTCGCACAGACGACCGTCTGGCCCTCCGTGAGGTAGTCGTTCGCCAGGGCGCCCTGGACCCCGAACCGGACCCGCTCGCGGACGTCCTGGAACGACAGCGGGAGGTCGACGAACCGCTCGGCGTCGACGTCGTTCTCCTGGGCGACGACCACCGTCGGGACCGCCGTGTCCGCGAACTGCTCGACGTAGGCGCTGTTCGGCGAGAACAGCAAGACTGCGTCGACGTCGTCGTAGAGATCCGCGAACGCCTCCTCAAGAGTAGTCATTGGAACGATAAACTCTCTCTGATAGAAAAAACCTTGTGGGCTGTCTGACGTGCGTCCGTCGATTCTCTCGTGTAATCGAACGAATACGACGTGCCCGGTCGCGCACACTCCGAGCGGCCTCGCGACACGGGCGTCCGACCGCGGGTCGGTACCGGAGGCCCCGGAGGTCTGCGGCGGGACCGCCACGGTCGCCGTCGCGTCCGATCCCGAAACGGCCTCAAGAGCCATTAGTCCACGTCATCAAACACCAACAGATCTACATGAGTGGTGGGGTTCGAATCTTGCTGGTCGACGACGACCAGCGCTACCGGGAACAGGTAGCGGACGTCCTGGAGAAACTGGACGATACGACGTCCGTGACGCCGGCGGCCAGCGCCGAGGACGCCCTCGACCGCCTCGAGACGGGGTCGTTCGACTGCGTCGTCAGCGACTACCGCATGCCGGAGACGAACGGGATCGGGTTCGCGGCGGCCGTCAGGGAGTCGTGGCCCCACTTGCCGTTCGTCCTGGTGACGGGGCAGGGCTCGGAGGAAGTAGCGAGCGAGGCGTTCTCCGTGGGCGTCTCGGAGTACTTCCGGAAGGGAGCGGACCTGCAATTACTGTTGGAACGCGTCCACAACCTCGTCGAGCGGAGCCGGGCAGAGCGGTCGCGCCAGGAGACGAAAGCACGGTACGAGGCGCTCATCGAGGAATCGCCGGATCTGCTGGCCAGCGTCACGGCGGACGGGACCATCTCGTACCAGAGCGAGTCGCTTCGTCGCATGCTCGGGATCGATCCGGGCGACGTGATCGGCCAACAGGTCTTCGATTTGATCCACCCGGACGACCACGAGCGTGCCCGGGCGGTCCTCGACGAACTGGCCGCCGCGGACGCCACCGACGAGCCCCGTCTCCAGCAACTCACGCTCAGACTGCGTGACGCCGACGGCGAGTGGCGCTGGATCGAAGCGACCGCGCGCACGACCGACGCGGAACGCATCGACGGGTTCGTCGTCAACTCGCGGGACGTGACCGAGCGCCGACGTCGCGAGGCGGCGATCAGGGCGCTGCACGACGCCACGAGGGAGATGATGAGCGCGCAGGACCGCGGGGCGGTCGAGTCGGTCACGGTCGACGCCGCCACGGAGGTACTGGATCTCGACCTGGTCGCGGCCTACCGGTTCGACGACGATGCGGGTCGGCTCGAACCGACGGCCTGGAGCGACGGCGTCGAAGACACGTTCGGCGTACCGCCAACCTTCGAGCGCGGCGAAGGACTGGTCTGGCGCGCGTTCGCGAGCGGCGAAACCCTGCGGTTCGACGACGTTACCGGAGAGGAGGACGTGTACAACGATGACACGCCGGTCCGTAGCGAACTGATCGTCCCGGTGGGGACGAACGGTGTGTTCCTGACCGGCAGCACCGAGGCCGGAACCATCGACGACGTCGAGGTCGACGAAGCGGAGGTCCTCTGTGCGAACGCCGAGGCGGCCATCGAGCAACTCGAACAGCGCCGACAGGTCCGTGGTCGGGACCGAATCATCGACCGCCACCGATCCGAACTCGACCAGTTGGCTCACGTCCTTTCGGTCGCACGAACGGCGCTCCGGACGACCGTCGAGGCCGACGACCGTGCCGAAATCGAGGCGGGCATCTGCGACCACCTGACAACGTCCGAGCCGTACCGGTTCGCGTGGCTCGGCCGCGTCGACGCGACGGGCGACCGACTGGAGGTGGCCGCACACAGCGGTGTCGAGAAGTCCTACCCCGAAGCGCTCACCGTCCGGCTCGAGGACGATCCCGGAGTGACGCCCGCCGCACGCGCCGCGGCGACCGGCGAGGTGACCGTCGTGGACGACGCCCTCGAGGACGGCGGACGCCGGGAGGACGCGCTCCACCGCGAGTACCGCTCGGTCGCCGGCATCCCGATCCACGACGACGGCTGGATCTACGGCGCGCTGGAGCTGTACGCGAGCGAGGCCGAACGGTTCGGCGACCGCGAGCGAGCGGTCTTCGCGGACCTGGGACGGGCGGTCGGGACAGCCATCTCCGTCGCGGACCAGCGGGCATCGATCGCCGGTGACCTGACCGTCAAGGCGACCTACCGCATCGACTGCGAGACGCTGTTCCACTGGCGCCTCTCGGAGGACCTCGGGTGTACCGTCCGGCACCGCGGCACGGCGGCGACCGAGGGCGACACGGACTGGCTGTTCGTCGAGGTCCCCGACGCCACACCGTCGGAGATCAAGTCGGCCGAGACCGTCGGGTACGCGTCGTCGGTCCAGGTGGTCACGGAGGATCCGACCGTCGTCCGGGTCGATACGACCGCACCGGTCGTGGTGCCCGCGGTGCGCGACCACGGCGGTCGACTGCGGTCGCTGGCCGTCGAAGCCGGTCGTGGCGAACTCGCGGCCGCCTTCGTCCGTCGCCGGAGCGTCAGGGACTTCGTCGACGACGTCTCGGAGTACGCCGACGCCGTCGAACTCCTCCGCTGTGAGACGATCGACGATCCGACGACCAACCGCGTCGGACGACCGCTCAACGACCTCCGCGAACGACTCACCGATCGCCAGCGCGAACTCTTGCAGGCCGCCTACCTCGGGGGCTACTTCGATCGCACCCGGCAGATCTCCGGTGAGGACCTCGCCGAGACCTTCGACCTCAACCACTCCACGGTGTACGGGCACCTCCGTGCGGGCCAGCGAAGGCTGCTGGAGGCCCTATTCGAACCCGAAGAGGGCCACGGGGAGTGACCTCGGTCCGCGACCGGAACCCACATGTTCGGGGTCGATGCGCCCGGCGACCCGTGTTATGTGGCGACGGCCGTGATGGGGACGGACGGCCTACGTCGAGTCGTGCCCGAGCGGCACGACCACCACTATGGCCACCACAGCCGACGCCGACCCCGCGGGCCCGAGTCCGACTCCGGAGCGGTCGCCACCGCCGGCGGAACCGGACGGGGACATGGTGTACCGTCGGACCGTCGCACTCCTGCGTCGCTGGGTTCGCGACGAGATTAGCGGGTCCGAGAGCAAGCTCCGGGAACACCACCTCCGACGCTACCTCTGGGGGGAACTGACCGCCGCAGGCTGTGGCGCGACCGTCACCTCGCCGCGCGGAACGGACACGCCCGACATCGTCGTCGACGGCAGCGTCGGCGTCGAGATTCTCTCCTCCCTGAACCAGGGGGCGACCGGGTGGTTCCACCGCGAGTTGCACATGCTCTGTGAGGGCTACGACTATCTCGTCGTGTTAGGGTACGGCATCGATGGGGAACACACAGACCGCTGGCGGCACCTCCAATCGTCGGTGACCCCCGGCGACATCGACCTCCGGGGTATCGCGTTCGTCGACACCCTCGACGACGAGATCCCAACCACCGACGCCGGAGGGCTCCCCGTCGCCCCCGAGACTGCGGCCCTGCTCGCACTCGGCACCCCGATGGCCCTGCTCGGCGCTCGCGTGCTCATCGAGTTCGTCGCGTCGCTGGATACCATCGGCACCGGCCTGGTCGTTGCCGTCGTCCTGACGTACCTCCTCGGAACGTCACTGCTGGCGTTCACGTTGCGGTTCGTCTAGCGGGCCCGCGAGCCCCGGACGCGTCCCACCGACGCGTACCTTATGTTGCTCCCGAGAGTACGTCCACTATGGTCGCACTCGTCGGTTCGCTGCTCGCGTTCGTGGTCGCACTGCTCGTCGGCGGACTGGCCATCTACGTCAGCGCTCGCGTCGTCGCCGGCGTCGACGACTACGGCCACGCCGTCGTCACAGCCGTCCTCGGCGCCCTCGCATGGGCCGTCACCGCCTGGGTGCCCCTCATCGGCCCCCTCCTCGCACTGCTGGCGTGGGTCTGGGTCATCAAGTGGCGCTACCCCGGGGGATGGACCGACGCCGCACTGGTGGGGCTCGGTGCCTGGCTCTCGGCGCTCGTCATCCTGCTCCTGACGAGTTCGGTGCTCGGCGTGGACATCGGTGCGTTCGGGGTTCCGGGCGTGTAGACCACGAGCAGTACGGTCCGGCCGGGACCCGAACCCGCCGGGACCGGGACCAATCGCACCCTTTATACCTGTTCCCCGTTCCCGTCCGCACATGAGCGCGCCGTGGAGCGAGTGGGACCACATCGTCAAACTCGACCCCGACAAGGACCTGGTCGAGGGGGAGAGCTTCGAGGACGTGATGCAGACCGGGACGGACGCCATCGAGGTCGGTGGGACACTCGACGTGACCGCCGAGAAGATGGAACGGGTCATCGACGCCTGTCGGAAGTACGACGTCCCGCTGTACCAGGAGCCGAACGACCCGACGGTGGTCGTCGACGACGACGCGTTGGACGGCTACCTGGTGCCGACGGTGCTGAACACGACGAACTCGTTTTTCACCGTCGGGGCGCACAAGGAGTGGGCGCGCATCGCCGACGTGCCGTGGGAGAAGACGACCCTGGAGGCGTACGTCATCATGAACCCCGACGCGTCGGTGGCGCAGTTCGCGCAGGCCGACTGCGACCAGGGACCGGCGGACGTCCGGGCGTACGCGGAAGTCGCCGAGCGGTTCCTCAACCAGGAGATTCTCTACGTGGAGTACTCGGGCACGCTCGGTGACCCGGCGGTCGTCGCGGCGGCAGACGAGGGCACCGAGGCGGCGACGCTGTTCTACGGCGGCGGGATCGGTGACTACGACGCCGCCTACGAGATGGCCAGTCACGCGGACGTCGTCGTCGTCGGCGACCTGGTCCACGACGAGGGCTGTGCGGCCGTCCGCGAGACGGTCCGCGGCGCGAAAGACGCCTGATCCGGTCCCCCACCGCGGCCGCCGACCCCCGACGAGGGCAGGCCGATACCGGTGACCCCCACCGTCCCGATTCGACTGCTTCTGCCGGGAACTACTTGAAGACCTTCACCATTCAGCAATCAGTCTCATTCCGAACTCGGCCCGACGTTCGAACTGGGACAGACCTGACGGACTGGGTGGCATTCCGGTTCAGACCCCCTGGACTGTCCCTGGACTCCCCACTCGACCCCCGGATTCCCCTACCTTTCGGACGCCCGCGGGTTTCGACGCTCCGACCGACTAGCCGCGGGACTCCGGTCGCGGACCCGTCGTCCGTCCGACGCGCGTCCCGAGTGGCGGGTGGCGAGCGCACGAGTCGCCGAACGGCCGACACCCTTTTTCGCGAACGCGTTCACTCCAACGCTGGAGCATCGGGCCTACATGACGAGCGGACTGGCGACGCTGGTTGCCGGCATCTGGACCGAGGCGGGCTACGAGACGACGATCAGCCGTCGCAACGGCGACACGTACGTCCTCGCCGAACACGAGTCCGACGGGACCTACGACCTCCTGTGGATCCTGGACGACGACGAACGGATCACCGTCCCGCACCTGGACCGGTTCCGCGAGCGAATCGGGGACCTGTCGGTCAACGACGCGTACGTCGTCAGCCCGCGGTCCGTCGACGAGGCGGTCGAACGCGCGGCGGCGACCCGCGGCGTCCAGGCGGTCGGCATCGGGACGTTGCGAACGCTGGCCGACCAGAGCGGCGTCGGCCAGGTCGCCGTCGACGCCGCCCTCGCGACGACCGTCGGTCCGGACGAGACCGCCACGGCGAGTCCGGACGAGGCCACCGCGGCCGACGAGACGGCGGCGCCGGCGGCCGACGACGGGGACGCCGAGAGCGGACCGATCGACCTCACCGATCCCCAGCGCCAGGCCGAGATTCGCCAGCGCCTGGCCGTGATGATCGGCGAGGCCGACCCCGACGATGACCCAGATTCGGGGGAGGACCACGGCCCCGAAGAGGAGGAGGAGTCGCTGGACGAAATCGGGACGGACGAGGACGGCGACGACGTCTCGTCCATCCTGGACGACGCCGACGAGGAGTCGACGGGCGACGACCCCGAGGACGACGGCGACGGCACAGACGGTGAGGGACTCGACGACGGCGACGACGCCGGCGGGGGCGATCCGCTCGCTGCCGAGGGACCGCTCGGCGACGACCTCGCGGACGTCCCGGATCCCGAGGAGACGGACGATTCCGAGGGCCCACTCAAGTCCCGGCGCGGCCTGATCACCGGCGGCGTCGCGGCGATTCTGACTGCTGGCGTCCTGGACCTCGCGCTGTTCAACGTCGTCCTCGGCGGTGGTGGCGGTGGAATGCCGGCGTACAACGAGACGCGGGTGAAAGCCGACGCGACCGAAACCCAGCCCAGCGCCATCCTCGCCGCTCCGGATACCTTCGTGAGCGAAGAGGTCGCCGTCGTGTACGACGGGACCGTCACGGAAGTAGCGGCCGACGGGTCCCTCTGGACCGTGACGCTCGCGGTCGAGGGTGGCACGGTCGTGGGACGGTGGGACGGCGAGGAACCGGCGATCGGGCAGTACACCGTCTGGGGCGTCGTCACCGGGACGACCACCGTCGACGGTGACGAGGTCCCGACCATCGACATCGTCGACATGGTCGCCGGCGGCGGTGGCGGCGGAACGACGACCTCCGGCGGCTGAACGACCCGGCGGTCGAACGACGACCCGCATGCGAGGAGCGCTGGCCTGGCTCCTCTCTGCCCGTGTCCCACGGTAGCACGCCGCTGACGACGGAAAGACTTCTTTTAAGACGCCCCTTCGATTACACCGATCCATGTTGGACGACCGAACCTACACCGCCGACGCCGAGCCCGGCGAGACCGTCACGGTGGCGGGCTGGGCCCACGAGATCCGCGACCTCGGCGGCATCGCCTTCCTGATCGTTCGCGACACCAGCGGCCGCATCCAGGTGAAGTTCGAGAAAGACGAGATGGACGACGACCTCGTCGAGACCGGGACGGAGGTCGCTCGCGAGAGCGTCGTCCGCGTCACCGGCGCCGTCGAGGAGGAACCGCGCGCGCCGACGGGCGTCGAGATCGTTCCGGAGTCCGTCGAGGTGGTCGCCGAGGCCGACCCCGAACTGCCACTCGACCCCTCGGGCAAGGTCGACGCCGACCTCTCGACGCGCCTGGACAACCGCACGCTGGACCTGCGGGCCCCCGAGCGCAAGGCCATCTTCGAGATTCGGGCCGAGGTCCTGCGCGCGATGCGCGAGCACTTCCGGTCGGTCGGCTGTACGGAGATCAACACGCCGAAGATCGTCGCCACGGGCA
>CAZIVN010000122.1:0-7585 GCA_964542685.1 uncultured Halobacteriales archaeon | reverse complement strand
GCCTCGACGACGTCCGCCCGGCCCTCGGAGATCTCCTTGCCACACTCCTTGGTGACGACCTCGCCGAGTTCGTCGGTGCGCTCGCGCAGTTCGCGGAACACCTCCCACAGCACCTCGGCACGGTCGATGTGGGACATCTCGCGCCACTCCTCGAAGGCCGCCTCGGCCGCGTCTACGGCCCGCTCGACGTCCGCCTCCGTGCCGCGGTGGAACTCCGCGAGGCGCTCGCCCGTCGCGGGGTTCTCGCTGACGAACGTCTCGTCGCCGCTGCCCTCGGTCCACTCGCCGCCGATGTAGTGGCCGTACGTCTCCTGTGAGGC
The DNA here is from genome assembly GCA_964542685.1 of uncultured Halobacteriales archaeon. Taxonomy (GTDB): domain Archaea; phylum Halobacteriota; class Halobacteria; order Halobacteriales; family Natrialbaceae; genus CAZIVN01. The sequence continues at coordinate 7,265 of CAZIVN010000122.1, read as the reverse complement.
TTGCTGGCTCATACGTAATCACGGAAAATTTCGCCGGGCCGGGTCAAAAAGGCTACCATGTCGCCGGCCCGCAGGTGGCGAGCGCGCCGGGGCAGTCCAGCCCGGCGCGAACATGTCCGGCACCAGCCACAGGGACGTCCCGGCCGTATCCACGACCATGGTCGGCGTGCCGTCACCCTTCGGCAGCGACCCCGACGAGGGGTTCGACGACTACGACGAGTTCGTTCCCGAACACCTCCCCGGACCGGGACCGTTCCTCGACGAGGGCCGCGTCCTGACCGGCGAGGACCACGTCGCCGTCCACCGACTCGCTCGCGACCTGTTCGAGGAGCGGACGGTGTACGACGTGACGTTCAACTACAACCTCGCGCGACTGAACCTCGACGGCCGCCACGAGGACGCCGGCTACCGGTACGCCGAGGAGACGGCGTCGGAGTCGGACGGGGACGCCGCGTCGGCGGTGCTACGCGCCGAGTTCACGCCGACGACGCCGTTCTGCCCGCAGACCCACACCCTCACCATCGGATCGTTCAGGGCCTGGAACGGCCTCGCGGACCGCCACGAGTACGACCTCGTGCGCGTTCGCGCGGCACGGAGCCACCACGGGAGCGAGGCGATCAACGACCGACTCGCGGACCTGGAGGCGGAGTTCCGGCGGACCGGCGAGGTCCCGGTCGCGTCGAGTGACGGCCCGTCGGGCGGCCCCGACGACCTCGACGACGTCCCGTCCTCGCCGGGACCGACGGCGCCGTTCTGATCCCTACTTCTTCGGCAGGGTGGCCACGAACGCCTCGTCGCCCCGGTGAGCAGTACGACCGTCGCGATCGTCAAAAGCAGGAGCCGACTCGTTGCCATCGTGGGGCCTCCCCTCGCGAACCGTCAGGGTAGTTGGTCGGAACGTGTTCGACTGACGTTTCCCGGACGTGACGGCCGCGGCGGGCCGGCGCCCGGAACTATTAGCCCGCTGGCGCCGTGGGGCGAGTCATGGACTACGCAGAGCGCTCCATCGAGGCGTTCCTCGACGCCGTCGCAGCCGGGCAAGTGACGCCCGCTGGCGGGTCCGCCACGCCCGTCGTCGGCGCGACCGGCGCGGCGCTGTGCGAGATGGTCTGTGTCCACACGCTCCGCTCGGAGGGGGGTGACGCCGCCGAGGACTCGTCGGACCTCGCGACGCTGCGCGACGAGTTTCGCGCCCAGCGCGACCAGTTGCTCGGCCTCGCGGACGCGGACGCCGCGGCCGTCGACGCGGTGCTGTCGGCCCGCGAGGGCGACGGGGCGGCGACGACGGCAGCGAAACGGGCAACCGGCGTGCCACTCCGCGTCGCGGAGGTCTGCGTGGCAGTCCTCGAGGCGGCGTCCCTCGTCGTCGAGGACGGGACGCCCAACGCCGTCCCGGACGCCGTCACGGGCGCGACGCTCGCACACGGAGCCGTTCGGGCGTCGCTGTTCACCGTCCGGACGAACCTCGACGGGCTCGACGACGCGTCGTTCGTCGCGAAGACCGAGCACCGCCTGGCGAGGCTCGACCGGGCGGGCGGCGACGCCTACGAAGACGTCCTGGCGCGGGTCTGATCGGCCGCCCGCCTACGGCCGCCAGACGACGGTCACCACGTCGTCGTCGCGCTCGACCGTCTCGTACGCGTACCCACGGTCGTCGAGTTTCGGATAGAGGTGCTGGGGCGCCCGGTCGTTGACCTGGACGAGCACCGTCTCGTCGTCCAGTTCGGCCAGGCGCTCCAGGGTGTTCGTGAGCGGTTCGGGGGGCTGGAGGTCCCGCGCGTCGAGGCGCGTGCGGGGTCGCTCGCTCGGTGCGTCCGTGGCGTCGACGACGCTCGGCTCCGGTGTCATGGGTGGTCGTTGTTGACGCCCGGGCGAGACGGTTCTCCCGAAGACGTTCGCCCCGGCCGAGCCGCGACGACGGGCCCGAACGACGGGACTGCACGGGGCCGGGCACAGTTTAAAAAGCCGTGTAGTTACGGACGGCCGTTGACCCGACGAGCGCCCGTACCACCCGGCATGCTCTCACAAGCCGTCACGGAGCGACGGCCCTGGAACTGGCTTTCCCCGGACGCGCCGGGCGGGACGGCACTGGCGCTCTCGCGGGCGTCCCTGCTCGCCGTCGCGCTGGTGTTCGTCGTCGGACGGGCCGCCGGGGTGTCGCTCTCGCTCCGTCACCAGGCCGTCGTCTACCTGCTCGGGATGGTCGCGATGAACCTGCCCCACGGCGGGTACGAACACTTCGAGAACCTCCGGCGCCGCGCGGCGGGCGTCCAGGGACGCTACGTCGCCGCCTACCTGCTGCTCGTGGGACTGTTCGCGGGACTGCTGTTCGTCAACCCGGTCGTCGGCCTGGGCGTGGCCGTCGGCGTCGCCGTCGCGAAAGGCGGGTTCGGCGACCTGGGCGCGATGACTGCCACCGACGGCACCGACCACCTCAGAACCCGGCCCCAGCGCGTCCTCGCCGCGGTCGTCCGTGGCGGGACGGTCATGGTCGTCCCGATGCTCGCCTGGACGGACACGTTCTACGCGTTCAGTGCGATCATGGTCGGGATCTTCGAGCCCGGCGCGCTCGTGAGCGCCGTCGGCGACGTCTACGCCCGCCGCCCGTACCTCGCCGGTGCGTTCGGAACGCTCCTGGTCGGCCACCTCGCCCTGGGCTACCACCGCGCGACGGGGTCCGGATCGTTCCGCGCGGACGCCGCGGAGACGCTCCTGCTGGTGGGCTACTTCGCCGTCGTCCCCGTCGTCGTCGCCGTCGGCCTCTACTTCCCGCTGTGGTACTCCGCCCGCCAGGTCGCTCGCTCTTCGGCCGTCGACGCGGCGCCGGTCGAGAGCGACGCCGCGTACGACGGGCTGCTCGCACCGCTGGACGCCGACGACCCGACCCGGGTCGCGCTGGGCGCCTGGGGCGTCCTGGTCGGCGGCGCGCTCGCGACGTTCGGGCTGGCCGCGGTGCTGTGGACCCTCGCCCCACAACCCCTCGGCGGTGCCGGCCTCTTCGTCGGCCTCGTGGCGTTCTGGAGCATCTTCGTCAGCGTCGTCGCCCTGCCCCACGTCGTCGTCGGCGCGTGGCTCGACCGGGGACGTGGCATCTGGTACGTCCCCTGAGCCGAGAGGGACGTGTTCCCCGACCGATCGACCGTCGCGCGACTCGATGGTTTCATGTCCGTCCGTCGCCGAACGAACGCCGTGAACGACATCGTCTACCACGCGGCCTTCCTCCTGCTCGTGGTCGGGACGGACGCCTTCTTCGGGGCGCTCTCCGTCCTGAACCTCACGCACGGAGAGCGGGCCGTCGAGAAGCGACGGGACTGGATCGACGAGCGGTTAGACGTCGACGACGTCGACGAACTGCTCGACTACCGCCGGACGAAGACCGGGCTGTCGGTGTTGCGGTCGGTCGTCGGCCTCGTCGTCCTCCTCCTCGTACTGTACTCCGGACTCTTTGCCGACGCCGTCGCGGCCGTCGACGGCCTCGGGTTCGGGCCGACCGTCGAGGGCGTCGTTCTGTTCGCCGGGGCGGTCCTGGCGGTCCGCCTGTTCGGCGCGCCCTTCTCGGCCGTCGACACGTTCGTCGTCGAGGAGGTGTACGGCTTCAACAACCAGTCGCCGACCCTCTGGCTCCGGGACTTCGTCGTCGGGACCGTCATCGGCGTCGTTCTCGTCGCGGCCGTCGGGGGCGCCGTCCTGCTGGCCGTCGCGCAACTGCCGGACCTCTGGTGGGCCGCCGCCATCGGGCTGTACGCCGTCTTCGCGATCGTGATGCAGGTGCTCGTCCCACGGGTCGTGATGCCGCTGTTCTACGACTTCGACCCCATCGAGGAGGGCGACCTCCGGGACGGCATCGAGGACGTGTTCGACCGGGCCGGCTTCAGTTGCGAACAGCTGTACGAGATGAACGCGAGCAGTCGCTCCAGTCACTCGAACGCCTTCTTCGCCGGGTTCGGGCGGGCGAAACGGGTCGTCCTGTTCGACACGCTCGTCGACGAGATGGAGTTGCCACAGATCCAGAGCGTCCTCGCCCACGAACTCGCCCACTGGAAGAAGGCCCACATCTGGAAGCGCATGGCCGCCGGCCTCCTCCAGGTGGGCGTGACCGTCGTCGCGCTCTGGTGGCTGACCCGCCAGCCCTGGCTGTACGAACTGTTCGGCGTCGCCGACGGCGCCGCCCTGGAGTCGGTCCCGGCGGCCGGACTGGTCGTCGGCGGCCTGTTCGTCGCGCCCATCAACCGCCTGACTGCGCCGCTGTCGAACGCCCTCTCGCTGAAACACGAACGGGAGGCCGACGCCTTCGCCGTCGAGGTGATGGGCGAGGGCGAGTCGATGGTCGGCGCCCTGTCGCGGCTGGCCAGCGAGAACTACTCGAACCCGTTCCCCCACCCGCTGTACGAGCGGTTCCACTACGACCACCCGCCGATTCCCGAGCGGATGCGCTACATCGAGGCGATGGCCGAGGACGCGACGAGCGCCGACGCGGGCGGGGACCCGGACGGCGTGGCCGGAGACTGACACTGCCGGAGGACAGAGCGACCGCACTCGCCGCCTCACTGCTCCGCCTCGGTTCGCAGTCCCAGTTCCTCGTTGACCAGCGAGACGGCGTCCTGGACGGCCCCGACCGACGAGAGGTAGCCCGCCCCGACGCTGGCTTTCAGCGCCAGGGCTGCACGCCCGCGCAGGACTTTCGGGCCGACCTGTGCCACCGCGTCGTCGCCGACGCTGACGACCCACCCCGGCGAGTCGAAGGCGAACGGTTTCAGGCGCGGTCGGAAGGATCCGGGGCCGCCGTCGTCGTCGACGAGTGCGGCGACGTTCTTCGCGACGACGGGTGCCTGGCGGATGGCCGCCTGCGCGCTCGCCGGCACGGCCTCGCCGTCGGCGTCGACGACCCGTGCCGCGTCGCCGAGGACGAAGGTGTGGCCGTCCACGTCCATCGTCGCGCGGACGGTCGGCCGCTCGCCGCCAAGGGCGGCCGGGCCGGCGATGCCGCCGGTCCACACGAGGACGTCACAGTCGATCCGCCCGCCGTCGGCCAGGTCGACCCCCTCGGCGTCGGCCGCCGTCACGGTCGCGTCCGTTCGTACCGCGACGCCGGCGGCCTCCAGGGCCGACCGGATCGCCTCCTGGAACCGGTCGTCGAACGCCGGTGCGACCGTCGCCATCTGTTCGACGACCTCGATCTCGACGGCGGCGGCGGCCCCCTCGGCCGCCGCGAGCGCGGCCAGTTCGCCGGCGACCTGCACCCCGGAGAGACCGGCGCCACCGACCAGTATCCGACCGCCCTCGGCGACGACGTCGAGCGCAGCCTCCCGGATGGCCAGGGCGTCGTCGACGCTCTGCAGTGGCAGGCCGTGCTCGTGGAGGCCGTCGATCCCGTAGTAGGCGGTCTCGGCCCCGAGACAGACGGCACAGACGTCGTAGGACAGCGTCTCGCCGTCCGCGAGCGCGACCGTCCGGTCCGCCGGATCGACCTCGGTGACTTCGCCCTCGCGGATCCGGACGCCGTCGGTGACCGCAGCGAGGTCGAGCGTGATCTCCTCGGTCAGCGACGGCCGGCGGACGACACGGTGGACCTCGTGTTTCACCAGGTGGTCGCCGGTGTCGTCGACCAGCGTCAGGTCGACGTCGTCGGGCAGTCGGGTCGAGAGGTCACGAACCAGGGAGACGCCGGCGTAACCGCCGCCGAGTACGAGAACCTGCATCGAACGGTCGTTGGGGCCGGACCGCCGTATAGTAATCGGCGACCCGGTGGGCACCGGTCCGGTGCCGGGTCTCACCGGCGAACGGCCAAGCGACCCCGTATCAGACCAGACTCGCGCCGTCGAAGGCGGTCCGTTCGAAGTCCACGTCGAGGAGGTCGAGAATCGTCGGCGCGATGTCGAACAGGTCCACGTCGTCGATGCGAGCGTCCGGGTCGTCGACGAACAGCGCCGTGTCCTCGAAGCTGTGCATCCCGTTGCGCGGGCCGGTCGTGAACACGTCGTCTTTCGGTTTGAACGTGCCCTTCAGGTCGAAGCCCTCGTTGGGGATGACCACGAGGTCGGGTGCGATCTCGTCGTGGCCGCCCCTGAAGGCGGCTTCCTTCTCGACGACGCGTTTCGCGACCGGGCGACCCTCCGGACCCTCGAGGGCCTCGAGTTCGGCCTTGAGGTCGCCCCGGACCGCGTCGTACTCCGCCTCGGGGACGCTCCCCCGGGGTTCGCGACCCTCGAGGTTCAGGAACACTCGCCCGGGCGTGAACGCGTATGCCCGCGTCTCGCTGGCGATGTCGTTGAGGTTCTTGTGTCCCCGGTCGAGCCAGCCGTCAGTCAGGTCGTCGAAGCCGTCGTCGAACGAGACGAGGCGGCGCTCGTCGTCGACCGGTTCGACGACGACGTCGGGCCCGGCGTCGCTCACCGTCGAGTCGGGGATGCGCACGGACTCGACCAGGTTCGTGCCGTCCGGCGCGGTGAGCGCCTCGAGTTCGCTCTGCAGGGACTCCCGGACGTCGTCGTACTCGTCGTCGAGGTCGCCCGGCGCGGAGCGGCCGGCGGTGTTCAGGACGATTTCGCCCGGTTCGGTGGAGTAGGCGACCGTCTCGCTGTCCAGGCCGGCGGGGCGGTCGACGTCGCCGTCGGCGACGAGGTAGCCCTCCGCGTGGAGCCAGCGGTTGAGCGACACGTCGTAGCGATTGCGGTACGAGAGCCACCCCTCGTCGGCGAGCCAGGTGTTCAGGTTCACCTCGTAGTCCTGAACCATGAACCCGTGGTCGCTGGCGACGATCATCGTCACGTCGTCGTCGAGTGCCGCGCGCAACTCGCCGAGGTAGTCGTCGACCTTCCGGTAGAACTCCAGGTACTCCTCCTTGTACTCGCCGTCCCGGGCGTAGTCGCCGTACAGGAAGTGGTTCACCCGGTCGGTCGTCATGAACACGCCGAAAAACAGGTCCCAGTCGTCCTTCCGGACGTACTTCTCGAACGCTTCCTGACGGCGGTCGACCGTCTCGTGGGCGTCCTCCAGGAACTCCGTCTTGTCGTCGTGGTGGCCCAGCCCGGAGTCGACGTCGATGCGGTAGTCCATCGACTCCAGGTCCGCACGGAACGCCTCCGGGATGGCCCCGCGGTCCAGGCCGCCCGGCGTCAGGAACCCCGAGACCATCCGCTGGACGTTCTCCTGCGGGGGGAACGTAACCGGGACGTTCACTACCGTCGCGTCACGGCCGTCCTCGACGACACGGTCCCACAGGCGGTCACACTGGACGTGCGACCCCATCGGGACGTACGTCTCGT
>CAZIVN010000121.1:0-7617 GCA_964542685.1 uncultured Halobacteriales archaeon | reverse complement strand
CTACCAGGCGTACTCCTCGCGGGGGTCGACGGCGTCCGTCTCGCGGTCGAACACGTGCTCGCCGTCGACGAACACGTGCTGGGTGCGGGTGTCGACGCGCCAGAACTCGCCGTCCCACACCGCGACGTCGGCGTCGGTGCCGGGTTCGAGAGTGCCGACACGGTCCTCGATGCCCAGGATCTCGGCGGGCGTGCGGGTCACCGCCGCCAGTGCGTCCTCCTTCGGGAACCCCTCCCGGACCGCCAGGCCGACACAGACGTCGAGGTGTTGCTGGGGCAGGACGGGCGCGTCGGTCTGGATGGCGACGTCGACGCCCGCGCGGTGGAGGATGCCCGGCGTCTCGAAGGTGATGTTGCGCAGTTCGTACTTCGTCGCCGAGGAGATCGATGGGCCGACGACCGCCGGGACGTCTCGCTCGACGAACGCGTCGGCGACGACGTGGCCCTCCGTGGCGTGTTCGATCGAGAGGTCCTCGATGCCGAACTCGTCCGCGACCCGGAACACGGTCCGGATGTCGTCGGCGCGGTGGGCGTGGACCCGCAGGGGCAGGTCGCCCTCCAGGACGCGCACGAGGTTCTCCTTGCCGATGTCCCGGTCGAACGGGTCGTCCTCCTCCTCGGCGCGTTCCTTGCGCCGCCGGTAGTCCTCGGCGGCGGTGAACGACTCGCGGAGCGTCGCCGCGACGCCGGGCCGGGTCGACGGCTGGCGGCCCTCGCTCTCGCCGTGGAACCGCTTGGGGTTCTCACCCATCGCCGCCTTCATGCCGTCCTCCCGGATGAACATCTCGTCGGCGACGTCGCCGTAGGTCTTCATCGAGACGATGACGCCGCCGATGACGTTGCCCGACCCCATCCGGGCCGAGACGCTCGTGACGCCGTTCTGGAAGGCGTGTTTCAGCTCCTCGTCGCGCGGGTGGAAGCCGTCCAGGGCGTTGACGTGGGGCGTCGTCGCCGACGTGCCCTCGTTGAAGTCGCCGTCCTCCGGTTCGCCCCACTCGGCCATGCCGGCGTGGGAGTGGGCGTCGACAAGCCCGGGCGTGACGTGAGCGCCGTTCAGGGCCAGTTCGTCGGCGTCGTCGGGCGCGTCGACGTCGCCGACGGCCGCGATCTCGCCGTTTGCCAGCAGGAGGTCGCCCTCGACCGTGCCTCGGTCCGTCGCGGTGTGGAGCAGACCGTTCCGCAGTACGTGCATTGCACGAGAGGAGGCGACACAGCCACTACAACGTTCGGTTGGAACCGGTCGTTTTCCGGGACTCGACGCCGCTGGGGAGGACAGACGGGGGTACGGCGAGGGGGTCCGTCGAGCGCCGCGACTGCAGTAGCTCGCGGGTAACTGTCCGGACAACGCCTCACTACGAGCCATTGAAACGAGAATCACTTAAAGAACGATCCGTGGCGACGGACTCGGGAGCGTCTCGCGGGGGCGGGCCGACGAAGCCACCCAGCGCTCCCGACGGCCACAGGACCGTCCGAAACGGCAGTAAGCACTGCCAAACCGAGGTTAATCGGTCGTTGAACCGACCGGGAGTCCGTGACGATCGGTGCCGTCACCCACGGCACGTCCGGCGAATGCCGTGGAGATCGGTGACACTGCGGGTCGGAAAGCCAGCGAGCGCGCACAGACCGGTCCGACGGCGCGAGACGGCCCGGGGTGCCAGCCCCCACAGACGGTCGCTCGGTCGACACTAATCCTCTAGGGCAGGGTTCCTTACGGTCGCCTGTCGTCTGTCCGGTCACCTCGTCGAGCGACGGCGAGGTGGGGGAGAGAGTTCCACGACGCCGGCAGCACCACCGGTACCGCCGAACCGTCAGGGGCGACCGCCGCCGGACGAACTGAGGGGGGCGTCCGCGAGCGGCGTCGCCTCGTCGACGGTCGGCCGCAGTCCGAGACGGTCCACCAGTTCGCGGGACGGACGACCCTCCGGTCCCCACTCGCGACGACGGTAGTACTCGTCCAGCGTCGCCTCGAAGCGTTCCGTGTCGACGACGCGGCCGGCGTTCGGTCCCGACTCGAGGGGTTCCTCCAGCGCCGCCGGGAGCGCGTCGTCGCGCCTGTCGAACCCCTCGCGGACGTTGAACAGTCGCGTCAGCGTCCAGACCCGCTCGCCGACCGTCGCCAGGTCGCCCGCGGTGTCCAGGCCGACCGCGTCCAGCCACGCCGCGCCCAGGTCGTCGAACGCCTCGCCGACGAAGTCGTCGACCACGAGACACCACAGCGCGGAGCGGCGGTCCTGTTCGCGGCGGACGGCCTCGGCCGCGCGCTCGGGCGCCCAGGGGTCGTCGAACGCCTCCCGTTCGATCGGGCGCGCCCGGCGGTGACAGGCGCCGCGGTCGCTCGTCGCGTACGCTAACGCCATGCTCGGCGCGCCCCGGGGGTCGTAGCCCGGCAGCGCCATCCCCTTTACCGTCGGGATCAGGTCCTCGCCGCCGTACCGGGCGGCGGCGGCGTCGATGCCGTCGGCCAGGACGTCGGCAAGCGGCGGTTCCCGGGCCGCGATGTCGGCGAGGAGGTCGCGAGCGCCCGTCGGGTCGCCGAAGGACAGCGAGCGCTCGACCAGTTCCGCCTCGCCGGCGCGGATGGCCCACGCGACCGCGCTCCCGGCGTCGATGAGGTCCAGGCCGAGGCGGTCGCAGGTCTCGCCCAGGTCCGCGACGGCGTCGAACGCGTCGATGCCCAGGCCCGCACCGAGCGTCATCGACGCGGCGCCGCGAGGGACGTACTCGCCATCGTCGGTCTCGACGCGGTACTCCGTGCCCGTCTCGGCACGCTCCCGCGCGACGGCCAGTTCGGCGACGGCCGCGACCCCGACGGCGTCGGCGTCGTCGAACTGCCCGTCCGCCCAGCCACGGGTCGACAGCGCGCCGACCTCGTTGGCGAAGTCGACGGACTCGACGGTGCCACTCGCGTCGAGCCACCGCCCGGTCGCGTCCTCGCGGAAGCGCTCGGCGTAGGCCTCCCGGAGGTCGTCCAGTCCCGTCGGCGGGTCGCCGCGTGCCACGACGGCTTTCACGCGCTTCGACCCGAGCACCGCTCCGGCACCGCCCCGACCGGCGTGGTGTTCGCCGCCGTCGGAGGCGATCGTCGCGTACGCCACCCCGCGCTCGCCCGCCGGGCCGATGCAGGCGGCCGGCGCGTCGAACGTCTCGGCCGCCGCCGGGACCGACCGGCCCCACGTCTCGGCCGGTTCGATCCGTGCAGTCCCGTCGGCGACGACGATCCGGACCGGGTCGTCGGCCGCGCCCGTGATCGCCAGTACCACGTTCCGGCCCAGCGCCCCCGCGAGCGCGTCCGGGAACGACCCGCCGGCGTAGGCGTCGAGGAAGCCGCCCGTCAGCGGTGACTTCGTGATCGCGGCGTACCGCGACTCCCCCGGCAGGTAGCCCGACAGCGGCCCCAGCGCGAACAGCAGTGCGTTGTCGGGGCCCAGCGGATCCGCGCCCGGCGACACGTGTTCGTAGAGGTAGCGAGCACCCAGTCCCTTCCCGCCGACGTACCGGCGCCGCCAGCCGTCCGGCACCGGGCGACTCTGCACCGACTCCGTCGAGAGGTCGACCTCGAGGAGCCGATCCGGCGTCGTCAGTCCCATCGTCCGGGGAGAGGTAATCGCCGGAGAAAAGGGTTGTCCAGACCTCGAACTGATCTACGACTGATATGCTCGGGCGTCGGCGACGGGAAACGTTCATGTCCGACCCGCGGGAATCGCCGACGATGCGAACCTGCGTCGTCGTCGCCGGCGGTCGCTCGACGCGATTCGGAGACAGCGACAAGGCCGTCGCCGAGCTGGCGGGCACGCCCATGGTCCGCCGCGTCGTCGACCGCGTCGCGGACGTCGTCGACGACCTGGTAGTCAACTGCCGGGCGGACCAGGTCGACGCCATCGCCGACGCCCTCTCCCACGGCCCACTCGACCCGACGTTCGCCCGCGACGAGACGCCCGACCGGGGGCCGATGGCGGGCATGGCGACCGGTCTGCGCGCCGCCGAAGGGGCGTACGCCCTCGTCGTCGCCTGCGACATGCCGTTCGTCGACCCCGCGCTGGTCGACTACCTGTTCGAACGGGCCGCGGGCCACGAGGCGGCGGTGCCCAGGCCGGACGAGTGGTTCCAGACCACCCAGGCCGTCTACCGTGCCGAGGCGATGGCCGCGGCCTGCGAGGCGGCCCTGGAGCGTGACGAACGAAAGATCATCGAGGCGCTGTTCGACCTGGACTACGTCGTCGTCGACCGCGAGGAGATCGAGGCCCGGGCGTCCCTGGAAACCTTCGAGAACCTGAACACCCGCGAGGAGTTCGAGGCGGCGGCAGGCCGGTTCTGATACGGTTTAGTTTCGTCTATTACCGGTGATCGCTGGTACCGTACGGGCGATCACCGGTAAACAGTGAAACTAAACCGTATGAGGCCGGTCCCTGGCGGCGGACGGCCGACTACAGGTCACAGTCGAACGACCAGAACTGCTCGTCGAGGCGTGCGAATCGCTCCGGGCCGGCCCCGCGGACCGCGCGTAGTTCCGGGGTGTCGCAGTACGGCCGATTGGTCTGGATGCGTTCGAACAGCGTCTCGCCGAACCCCGGGAGCGCCGTGACCCGGGCGGGCGGCACGGTGTTGATCTCGGTCCGGAACTCCTCGAACGTCGGGTCGCCCGCCCACACTTCGTACCGAACTTTTACCTGCAGATCGGTCGAACCACTGCCTATGGTTCGCGCAACTAGACGGACCGTTCTGCGGACCACGGCTGTCGGGGGAGCGGTCGGACTCGCGGGGTGTCTGGGGGGGCCGGATCCGAACGAGTGGGACGACACGTTCGGCGACGATGCGCAGCAGACGTTCTTCTGGGACGTCCTCCCGACGGAGGACGGCGGTTACCTGGCCGTCGGGAGCGACCGGACGGAACAGAACAGCCAGGACGGCCTCCTCGTGAAGTACGACGCCGAGGGTGAGGAGCAGTGGCGCGAGACCCACGGCGGCCAGCAGTACGACTGGTTCGCCGGCGTGGAACCGACCGACGACGGCTACGTCGTCGCCGGGACGAAGTTCACCGAGGAAGGGGCACAGGCGTGGCAGGTGGGCATCGAGGAGGACGGCGACGCCGACTGGGAGGAGACCTACCAGGCGTCGAGTCTCACCTACGGCTGGCGGATGATATCGGGCGTCGACGACGGCTTCCTGTTGATCGGGCACACGAGCGAGGACCAGCAGACCTGGCGACCGATGCTCCTGAAGACCGACGAGGACGGCGACGAGGAGTGGCGCGACACGTACCGACCCGAGGACGCGACGACCGCCCGGTTCACCGGCGGCCTCGCCCGGGACGACGGCTACCTCGTGACCGGCCACGCCAGACCGGCGGACGCCGACCAGTCCGTCGGCTACGTCGTGGGCGTCGAGACCGACGGGGACGTCGAGTGGCGGGAAACGTACGACGACGGGCGACTCGAGCGCCCGCTCTCGAACGACGACGGGTACCTCGTCACGGGAACCCACGTCGAGTCCAGCGACGACCAGGAGGGGTTGCTCCTGGCGATCGACGAAGCGGGCGACGAACGGTGGACCGAGACGTACGTCGGCGACGAGTTCGCGAGCCTCACCGACGTCGTCCCGCGCCAGGGCGACGGCGGGTTGCTCGGCGGTCTGCTCGGGGGCGGGGCCGACGGGTACGTCGCAGCGGGACTGTCGGGGCAGTCGGCCAGCGATCACGAAGCAGTCCTGCTGTCCGTCGACGGCGAGGGCGCGCTGGAGGCGGAGACGGAGTGGGACGCCGCGACCGGTGCCGCCTGGGCGGTCGAACAGACCGACGACGGTGGCTACGTGGCCATTGGGTGGGTCGACGAGGACGGCAGCGAGAACGACACCGAGCAACCACAGGGCCGGATCGAGACGTTCGCGGACATCGACGACGAGTGAGCGGCGTGTTGGACCGCGACGGCCTCACACCACCTCGACCAGCGGGTCGTCGGCGCGCATCTCCGCGAGGACGACCCGCGGGACGTCCGCCAGGTCGTGCAGTTCCCTCGCGACCTCGCGTGCAGTCTCGGCCAGGGCGTCGTCGTCGACCATGTTCAGCAGCGGGATCGCCATCGCCCCGTCGGGGACGTCCTTCAGACCGCCCGCCTGGCTCGCGAGGACGCGCGCGACGTCGACCGGTCGGATCGTCTCGCCGGGGTCCCGGTCAGTGAGGTCGCTCACGCGGTCGACGCGGTGGACCCGCTCGTCGGTCAGCGGCTCTCCGACCACGTGGACGCTCGCGATGGGGACGACGACGTCCGTCGACTCCGGGAGTTGCGGTTCGTGGTCGGCGGGCGCCTTGAACCGGCGCATCCGCGCGCCGTCGGCCTTGACGACCGTCGGGTGGCCCGTCTCGCCGATCCGGTCGACGACGGCGGTGTCGTACCCGTAGTAGCGGTCCGGGCGTTCCTGCTCCGGCACCAGTCCCAGCGGCCAGTCCTCGGCCTCGGCGGCCGCGATGGCGTCCAGGGGCTCTTCCGTGACGACGACGTCGGCGACCCACTCCTCGAAGATCGGAATCCGGACCGTCGCGGTGACGACCGCGCGGTCAAGTCGCGCCGCCAGCGTCGCCATCGTCGTCTTCTTGCCGCCCGCACCGACCACGCAGGTCGTCCCGCGGCGGGCCGCCAGTGCGTCCACGATGTCCATACCCGCCGTTTTGCACGGGACCGTTTAGTAGTCCGTGCCCGGGCCACACCGACGTTCATGTGGGGGCCGGGCGTACCCGGACCCATGCCAGAAGACACCGGCGACGTCTCGTCGATGCGGCCGTCGGACGGCCGCCCGCGCGACGACCGACGCGGCCGCGGGGACAGCGCACCGAACACGCTGCTGAACGGCGTCATCGGCGGCCTGGCGGGCGTGCTCCTCTCCGGAATCCCGTTCTCGACGGTCCTGGGCGGGGGCATCGCGGGATACCTGGAGGGTGGCGACTACGCCGACGGCGCGAAGGTCGGCGCCATCGCTGGCCTCGTCGCGTTCGTCCCGTTCGTGCTGTTCCTCTGGGCCGTTCTCCTCGTGCTTCCGATCGTCCCGGACCCGGCCTTCGGGGCCGGGATCTGGCTGCTGGGTGTGCTCGTCGTCGGGGTCGCGAGCGTGTACACGGTCGGTCTGAGTGTGCTCGGTGGCGTGCTGGGAATCTACGTGCGGACGGAAACCGAGCTGTAGAGTGCCCACCGCCGGGGCGCGCCCGCGGTCCCCGGACTACGGCAGGTCGACGTCCACGCCGGACTGCAGGCTGGCGGCCGCGACCGTGTTGTACATCAGCATCGCGATGGTCAGCGGTCCGACGCCGCCCGGCACCGGCGTGATGGCGCTCGCTTGCTCCTTTGCGCTCTCGAAGTCCACGTCACCGACCAGTTCGTACCCCTTCTCCGTGTCGGCGTCGACGCGGTTGACGCCGACGTCGATCACGACGGCACCCTCCGAGACCATCGACCCGTCGATCATCTCCGGGACGCCGGCCGCCGCGATCAGGATGTCCGCGCTCCGGGTCTTCTCGGCCAGGTTCTCGGTTCGGGAGTGACAGACGGTCGTCGTCGCGTTGCCACCCTCGCCGTACTGGATGAGCAGGTTCGCCATCGGCTTGCCGACGATGTCCGAGCGGCCGACGACG
>CAZIVN010000120.1:0-7617 GCA_964542685.1 uncultured Halobacteriales archaeon | reverse complement strand
CGTCGCACGCCACGGGGTCGACGTCGCCATCGAGAACGGCGACTGAGACTGTTTAGTTTCACTGTTTACCGGTGATTGCCGGTACCGTACGGGCGATCACCGGTAAACAGTGAAACTATACAGCCAGACGTGACTCTGTCCAGTGCCACGACAGTACATTGGCTGGTTCAAGCCACGAAACACCGGATTTGGGACGGCCCGGCTTGAGTGATCACGTCTGGCTGTATAAACAGTATGAGACTGCCGTCCGGTAGCACGAGCATCAGCGCCGGTCGGCGACCTGCCGGTCGAGGACGCGCCCGCGGGTGGACAGCAGGGTCGTCAGGTGGTCGGCGTCGGCGAGGACGGTGGCGGTCGCGTCGGGCAGCGTTTCGGCGAAGCGACGGGCCCCCGCGACCGGGACGTTGGCGTCGTCGGCACCGTGCCACAGTCGAACCGGCACGGAGACGGCCGAGCGTGGCAGGTCCCAGGCGGTCCCCAGCTGGCGAGTCTCGGTGACGAGGCCACGGCACGACGGGCCGACCCCCTCCAGGAAGTCCCGTGCCGCGAGCGTCGCCGCGCGGGCCGGGACGGCGTCCGGGTCGGCCGTCAGTTGTGCGACCGCGAGCGACGGCCGTCGCTCTGCGAGCCAGGCCTGGAACCGGACCACGGTACGGAGCAGGCGTGGTGCGTGGCTGGCCGTCCCTTCGAGCAGGCGCTGGGGGAGCGGTGGCGCCGCACGAAGGTGGGGCGGAACGGCCGTCGAGAGCAGGTCGACGCCGGTCACCCGGTCACCGAGGGCGGCGGCCGCCAGTGCCTGCGCGCCGCCACCGGAGAACCCGACGACGCCGGCACTGGCGACGCCGGCGTCGTCGAGCACCGCCGCCGCGATGCGGGCGCCGTCGGCCAGCGTCCGGTCCTCCCACGCCGGCGAGCGACCGAACCCCGGTCGGTCCGGAACCAGGAGTCGGACGTCCCGCTCGCGTGCGGCGGCGTCGTACAGTTCACCCAGTAGCCGCGACCCCGGCGTGCCGTGGAACAACACCACCGGCGTCCCGGTCCTGGCGCCGTACGTTGCGTACACGAGCGGCCGGCCGTCGACCGTCGCCGTCCGTGTGCGGTCGGCACCCTGCGCCCCGGGGGCTGGCCCCTGCCGTTCGTCCTCGGTCGGTCGTGACCGTGCGTCCTGTCGCATGATCGTACTTGGGCGCCCGGGCGGACGCAGGTGGTGCCGCATCCATGCGGTTGTTTATGTATGCCCCCCGCGAAGCGTGCGTGATGGACCGTGCGACGCTTCGCGTGACGTACCCCCCCGAGCGCGCCCACCCGATCCACCGCGAAATCAGCGGCGACGGGCCGGTGACCCGGGGTGACGTGCTGCTGTGGGGACCGACGACGACGGTGACCACGTTGAGCTGGTACGACGGTGACCCGACGGCCGTCGACGACTTACTGGGAGCCGTCGACTCGGTCGTCGCGCGCCGACTGGTGCCCGGCGACGGCGGAACGTACGCGTTCGTCCACCAGACGGAGTACGAACTCGACGAACCAGTGCTGTCGCTCGTCGAGGACGCGCCGGTCGTGTACCCGCCGCCAGTCAGCTTCCACGAGGCGTTCGAGGCGCGCTTCGAGGTCGTCGGCGAGACGGCCGCGCTGACGACGCTGTACGAGGCACTGGCCGACACGCTGACCGTCACCGTCGAACGGGTGCGCCCGTTCGAACGGGAGGCTGTGGCGACACCGCTCACCGAGCGACAGGGGGAGGCACTGGCCGCGGGAGTGGAACTGGGATACTACGACGTCCCCCGCACTGGCTCGGTCGCCGACGTCGCCGGCGCGCTTGACTGTGCAGGCGCGACGGCGGGCGAACTGCTGCGGAAGGCCGAAGCGGCGGTGGTCCGGTCGGCGGTCGCCGACAGCGACGGGCCCGGGACGTACGCTTAACTCGCCGGGCATCGAACCGTCGGTATGAAACTGGGCGTACTCTCGGACGTCCACGGCAACCGCGTGGCGCTGTCGGCGGTCCTCGACGACGCGCCGCCGGTCGACGGGTGGCTCTGTGTGGGCGACGTGGTCGGCTACAACCCCTGGCCCCGCGAGTGCGTGCTGACGGTCCGGGACCTCGACGGCCCGCCGGAGGACGGCGGATCGGACGATGACGCGAACGAGGGCGCGCCGACGGTGATGGGCAACCACGACCGCGCGGTGGCGACGGCGTCGGCGTTCCGGTTCAACGCGATGGCCCGGGCCGGCGTCGAGTACGCCGTCGAGGAACTCGGCGAGGCCGAGATGGCGTGGCTCCGGTCGTTGCCCGACCGCCGCCGGGAGTGCGACGGTCGGGTGGCGATGGTCCACGGCCACCCGGACGACGTCGACCGCTACACCTACCCCGGGGAGTTCTCCGGCGAGTTGCTCGGCGACGAGGACCTCCTGTTGCTCGGCCACACGCACGTCCAGGCCGCCGAGGCGTTCACCGAGGGCGTGGTCCTCAACCCCGGTAGCGTCGGTCAGCCACGGGACGGCGACCCGCGAGCGGCCTACGCGACGGTCGAACTGGACGGTGCGGGCGTCGCCGACTGGGAGTTACGTCGCGTCGAGTACGACGTCGCGGCGGTGCAGGCCGCCGTCGAGGCGGCCGGACTGCCGGGGAAGGTCGGGCGCCGACTGGAGCAGGGTCGGTGACGGGTCGCGAGTGGGCGTCGGGACGGTGTCAGGCGACCGGACGGAGGTCCGCGCTGAAGTGGCGCAGTTCCGCCATCGGCGGTTCGTCGACGATCTCGTAGCCGACGGCGTCCTCGCGGCGCTCCCAGACGCGTTCGGCGGTGTCCACGACGTGATCGAAGTGCTCGTCGTGGTACCGGCGACGCGGCACCGCCAGGCGGACCAGTTCCGGGCGGTCGGTGCCGGGGAACGCGAAACTGCCGAGTTCGACGCCCCGGACCCCACCTTCGCGGTACAGTTCGCACACCAGCGTCTGGCCGGGGAACTGCTCGTCGGGGATGTCGGGGTAGAACCGTCCGGCGTCGAGGTACACCGCGTGCCCGCCCGGCGGCCAGTAGATCGGGACGCCGGCCTCGCGCAGGGCCGCGCCGAGCGAGCGCACCTGTTCGATCCGGTGGCGGACGTACCGCTCCGTGACCGCCTCGCGGAGGCCAACGGCCATCGCCGCGACGTCCTTGCCGGACATCCCGCCGTAGGTGGGAAAGCCCTCGTAGAGGATGCCCCGGCCCTTGCACAGTTCGAACAGGTCCGCGCCGCCCGCGCCAGCGGACTGGCGGTCGCCGACAGTGACGCCCTCGTCGACAGCGACGAACCCACCCATGTTGACGAGCCCGTCCTTCTTGCCGCTCATCACGAGTGCGTCGGCGTACGACAGTTGTTCGCGAGCGATCTCCGCGACGGAGTGGTCCGCGAACTCGGGGGCACGCTGCTGTACGAAGGACGCGTTCTCGGCGAACCGGCAGGCGTCGATCACGAACGTCGCGTCGATCTCGTCGCAGAACCGGCGGACATCGCGGGTGTTTTCGACGCTGACGGGCTGGCCGGCCGCGGAGTTGTTCGTGATCGTCAGGATCACCGCCGGAACCGCGTCCGCGCCGTGGTCGGCGACCACCTCGCGGGCCCGTTCGACCGAGAAGTTCCCCTTGAACGGCGCCTCGGAGTCCATGTCGGCGGCCTCGGGAACCGGGCAGTCGACGGGATCGGCACCCTGGTTCGCGACGTGGGCCCGGGTCGTGTCGAAGTGCGTGTTGTTCGGGACGACGTCGCCCTCCGAACAGAGTGCGCCGTACAGGACGTTCTCGGCACCCCGGCCCTGGTGGGTCGGGACGATCCGCTCGAAGCCCATCACGTCGGCCACGGCGTCCTCGAGGTCCGCGAAGGAGTCGCTCCCGGCGTAGGACTCGTCACCCTGGACGGCGGCGGCCCACTGGGCGGAACTCATCGTTCCCGTGCCGGAGTCGGTGAGCATGTCGACGAACACGTCGTCGCTGTCGAGATCGAACACGTTGTAGCCCGCCGCTTCGAGTGCGGCCTCCCGGCGCTCCCGGGAGGGGAGCGACACCGGTTCGACCATCGTCGAGACGTAGCTGTCCATGCACCGTCGTATCGGCGCACGGTACCTGAATCTATCTCACCCAGTTGATACATCAGTGGACAGGTGCGTCGTACGACGAGCGATCTCACACACCGCCGGTCAGAACAGTTCCTGGACGATCTCGCGGGTCTCCTCGCGGTCCGACCAGTCGACGAAGATGGCCACCGACGTCGCCGACGTGATGAGGTCGTGGATGTTGATGCCCGCCGCCGCGATGGGTTCGACGATGTCGCTGATCACGCCCGGGCGATCCGGGAACTCGCCACCGGTCACCCGCACGACGGCGACGCCGTCGTCGACCGTGACCGACGACAGCGGTTGCTGGTCGATCACCTCGCGGTGGAGGACGTTCTCCGCCCGTTCGGACACCTCGTCGTCGACGTAGAACGTCACGGAGTCCATCCCGCTGGCGACGGCGTCGATGTTGATCTCGGAGTCGCCCAGGGCCGTCGAGAGGTCCTGGAGGATACCGGGGCGGTTCCGGATCGCACGGCCCGCGACGGTGATACACGACAGCGGGCTCTCCCGCGTGTCGACGAGGCTCTCGAACTCGCCCTCGATGTGGGTGCCGCCGGTCAACAGGTCGCCGTGCTGATAGTGGACGACCCGGACCACGAGGTCGTCGTCCTTGTAGGACAGCGCGGAGGGGGCGACGACCTCGGCGCCGCGAAACGAGAGGCTCCGGAGTTCGTCGACGGAGATGGCGCCGACGTTGCGCGCCCCCTCGACGACCCGCGGATCGCCGGTCATCACGCCCTCGACGTCGGTGACGATGACGACCTGGTCGGCGTCCATGTACCGTCCGAGCATCACCGCCGTCGTGTCCGACCCGCCGCGGCCGAGCGTCACGATGGAGCCCTCGGACGTCTCCGCGAGGAAGCCGGTGATCACGGGCACGACGTCGTCCAGTTCCGCGGCGAGGGCCGCCGCACGGTCGCGACTGGCGTCCCCGTCGACGGCGCCGTCGGCGTCGGCGATCACCGGCCACCAGTCGTGGCCGGGTTCGACGAACTCGGCGGTGACGCCGCGGGCCGCGAGCGCGGCCTTTAGCATCCGGACCGATGTTCGCTCGCCCATCGAGACGATCTCGGCGCGGTCGCTCGCGGCGGCGTCGAACGTGATGTCCTCGAGGAGGTCGTCGGTCGTCGATCCCATCGCACTGGCCACGACCGCGACCTGGTGGCCCTGGTCGACTGCCGCCGCGATCGAGTCCGCCGCGCGGGTGACCCGGTCGCCGTCAGCGAGACTCGTCCCCCCGAACTTCGCTACGAGTCGCATCGGCTCACCTCGGCGGGCGTGAGAACTCGGTGCATGGCCCCTCGTAGCCCCGGACTCTCCATAACGCTGTTCATCCGCGCAGTCACGTCCGGTGCCCGGCGGTTGGGCGAGGGGAGCAGCCCCGGCATCGGGTTCACTCCGGGGTCGGCGTCGCCCCGTCGTCCGCCGGGGCACCCGCCGACGGGTCGCCGGCGGCGTCGGTTTCGTCGTCCGTCGCAGCCCCGTCGGTCCCGTCGTCGTCTCGCTCCTCGTCCGGGTCGAACGTCACCATGCCGAGGCGGGCCGTGTACTCGTAGGCGCGCCACTCGGGGATCGTCAGGACGCCGTCCATCTTCCGGACGCGGACGCGTTTGAGCAGGGTGTCCTCGACGATGCCGCTGTTCAGTTCCATGTCCACCACGCCGTCGGCGACGTAGTCGAGGTCGTGCGGGAACGTCTCTCCGTTCCCGCCGAACGTTGCGCCCGCGAACACCGGCACGTACCGGCTCTTGCAGACGTCCGCACGGACGTTCTTCACGAAGTCGTACGCCTGGACCGGCTGGAGGAGCGAGCCGAACTCCGTCAGCGAGTCGACGACGACCACGCCCGACTCGACCATCCCCTCCGCTTTGAGGACGCCCTCGAGTTTGTTCGCCAGTTCGCTGGTGTCCGAGGGGTCACGGACCGGCGTCGTGGCGCCGGTCAGGGCGTTCGCGAGGTGGTCGTTCCAGTCGTTGACGCCGGCAGGGTGGTGGCCGCTCCCGTCCCGGCGGTACGCGAAACAGTCCAGTACCTGGAGGTCGCCACGATCGAGGTACGGCAAGACGTTCCACTCCATCTTGACGAACTGACTGACGACCGACACCGGCGGTTCGAGGAAGGAGACGATCACCGCGGACTCGCCGCGCTGCAGGCTCCGCCACACCAGTTCGGCCTGCACCGCGCCTGCCCGGGTGCCGGACTGTTCGGACAGGAGGACGAACGCGTCCCGGGGCATCCCCTCGGGCAACGCGGCGTCGACGCCCGTGACGCCGGTCCTGAAGCGGCGGTGCCCGTGGTACTCGGTGAACACCCGGTCGGACGACGTCAGGGCCTCGCGACACGACGGCGAGCAGAACTCGTAGGTGGCGTCGTCGTGCACCGCCGTCACCGCGTCGACGGGACAGGGGAGCCGACAGAAGTCACACCGCTGCACGTCCGTGTCACTCGGTGGCATGATCCTGGCTAAGTCGCCACGTCTCAAAGAATCTACGGGCGCGTGCCCGCTCGACGTGTCGCTTCGGCGACCGGACTCTGTGGCCACCGGCCGGACCGTCGGTGGGTTTTAACCCTGTGGGGTCGTACCACACCCACGATGCGAGTCCGAGACGCCGTCGAGGCAGACGCCGAGGCGATGGCTGCCATCGCCGACGCGCCGCCGGACGTGATGCGCAACCTCGTCCACGACCGGACGGTGCGGGTCGCGGAGAGCGAGATCCGGGACACCGATCCGAACCAGGACGCCGACGGCGACGGCCCGGACCTGCTCGGGTTCGTCAGTTTCGACGCCGACGACGGGACCGTCCACGTCACGCAACTCGAGGGCACCGCCGCCGCCTGCGAGCAACTGCTCTCGGAACCGGTCCGCTTCGCCCAGAACGAGGACATGGCCGTCGAACTGCTCGCGCCCGACGACGAACCCCAGGTCGGCGACGCCGCCGAGGCCGTCGGCTTCACCCGAACCGGCTCCGGCCCGCGGTTCAGGGGTACGCGGACCGTCCGGTACCGGATGGAGAACTGAGCGGGGCTTCCCCCGCCCGCGTCAAACCTCTCGGAGCCGCTGTTCTCGTCAGCGGACGGTCGCCGCTCACCCCGAATCCTGCGCCGTCCAGATCCGCCAGTTGCCGTTCTCGGTTCTGAGTTCGTACTCCTGCTCCTGGGTCATGCTCTCCTCCGACTCCGAGGACTCGATGGTGTACTCGACGCGGACCTCCGCGGTGTCGCCGTCCTCCGAGAGGAGTTCGGTTTCCTCGACATTGAACGTGAAGTCCTCCATCTCCTCCATCTCGCCCTCCTCGATCTCTCCGTCGGGACTGTCGGAGTGGATCAGTTCGTTCGCTCGCTCGCGGTCCCCATCGCCGAGGGCCTCGATGAACGCCTCGACCGTCGATTCCGGGTCGTCCCCGGCACCGCCACCGCCGCCGAGGATCCCGCTACAGCCAGCCAGTCCAGCCACTGCCAGTGTGCTCGCCGTCACGCTCAGGTACTGTCGTCGACGCATGTACGTTCACTCATACGAACGGAAG
>CAZIVN010000119.1:0-7646 GCA_964542685.1 uncultured Halobacteriales archaeon | reverse complement strand
GTCTCCAGGTGCAACTGGTCGCCCGGCCGGACCGGTTCCGGCCAGCGCAGTTCGTCGACGCCGACGGCGCCGAGTGCGCCCTCGTCGTCGAGCACCTCGTCGACGAGCATCCGCATCGTCATCGCCGCGGTGTGCCACCCGCTGGCGACGAGTTCGCCGAACATCGACTCGGCCGCCGCGTCGGGGTCGACGTGGAACGACTGGGGGTCGTACTGCTCGGCGAAGTCAACGATCTCGTCTGCGTCGACCTCGTAGTGGCCGAACGTGCGGGTGTCCCCGACCGTCTGGTCCTCGAAGTACTCCATGGCCGGCGTTCGACCGGTGGCAGCAAAGCCGTGACGGTACCATGTTGGGGTCGGCCACCACGGCCAGCCTCGCTGGCGTGTGGCGTCGCCCCGGTCCGCCCCCGCGGCGGGTGGTGTCAGTCCTCGGCGTCGTCGCCGTCCTCGTCCTCGCCGCTCTCGCCGGCGCTGAGGCCGTCACCGTCGGGCCGATCCAGTGCGGGCTCGGCGTCGTGGTGTTCGGAGTAGCCGTCGAACCAGCGGACGATGCGCTCGATTCTGTCGACGAGGTGCCCGGGCCCCCCCGAGCGGGACAGTTCGTGACCTTCGTCGGGGTAGCGGACGAGGCGGGTGTCGACGCCGGCCTTCCGGAGGCCGCGGTGGAACAGTTCGGCGGTGTTGATCGGCGTCCGGTAGTCGTCCTGGCTGTGGATCACGAGCGTCGGCGTGTCGACGTCGTCGCAGTAGGCCGTCGGGGAGTGCTCCCAGAGGAACTCGGGGTCCTCCCAGGGGTCGGTGTCGAAGTCGCCCTCGACGAGGCGGTAGGCGCCGTCCGTCGACCCGTAGAAGCCGAGCAGGTCGTGGACGCCCCGCTGGGTGACCGCGCCCGAGAAGTAGTCGGTGTGGCCGACCATCCAGGAGGTCATGTACCCGCCGAACGATCCGCCCGTGAGGAAGGCGTTCGTCTCGTCGACGTACTCCCGGTCGGCCACCTGGCGGACGCCGGTCATCACGTCGTCCATCGTCACCGCGCCCCACTCCCGTTCGATGGCGGCGGCGTGGTCCTCGCCGTACCCCGTCGAGCCCCGGGGGTTCGACCAGAAGACGACGTACCCCCTGGCGGCGAGCGTCTGGAACTCGTGCCACATCGTCCCGCTGGTCGACCACATCGCGTGGGGGCCGCCGTGGACCTCGACGGCCAGCGGGTAGGTGTTTTCGTCGGACTCCGTCCGACTCTCGGAGGCGCGCAGCGCGTCCCGGTCGAAGTCGGGCGGCGTCAGCACCCACCCCTGGAGGTCGACGCCGTCGTTCTCGTAGCGCAGTTCCTCGGGCTGGCTCACCGCGCGGTCGTCGAGGTAGTCCGAGTTGACCCGGGTGAGACGGCGCCGCTCGGCGCCGCCCCGCGAGACGACGAACACGTCGCCCGGGTGGTCCCACTCGCTCTGTGCGTACGCGACGAGGTCGTCGCCGACGTGGGCGCCCGAGAGGTGGGCGTCGTCCACGACGCGTTCGGGGTCGTCGCTCCCGTCCCAGGGCGCCGCCCACAGCGGCACCCGGCCCTCGTCGGGCGTCGTGAAGTACACCCGCTCCTCGCTGGGACCCCACTGCGGCGCGGCCTCGTACCCGAGCGACCGGTCGAGCGTCGCCATCGGTTCGCTGACTGCGTCGTCAGCGCGGTCGTACACCCGCACCTCGGCGGGCCGCAGTGACGCCTGGTCGTCCGCCTGGTAGACGTGTGCGACCCGGCCGTCCGCGGTCGCGGCCAGACCCGCACCCCACCCGGTCGTCCGGAACAGACTCGTCGTCCTCCCGTCGTCGAGGTCGTGAGCGACCACCTCGTACTCGATGGAGTCGTCCGGGTCCGGGACGTCCTCGGGCGTGACCGCGTAGTAGACGGTGTCCGCGTCGCCGAACGTCGGGTTCGCGTAGTCGCGGTCGCCCTCGGTGAGTCGCTCGACCGCGTCGTCGTCGGCCAGGTCGACGACGTACACGTGCGAGCGCCGGCCGTCGAAGTACTGCTGGAAGGAGCGGTACACCGTCCGGTCGTGCACCCGCGGGTCCGGCGGCTCCGGGTCGTACTCCTCGGGAACCGTCAGGTCCCGTTCCTCCTCGCGGTCCTCGGCGGTCGCCTGCTGGGTGAAGACGATCCGGTCGCCGTCGAGGCTCCACTCGATTCCGGAGACGCCGCCGACGACGTCGGTCACCTGACGGGCCTCGCCGCCGTCGGTCGGCAGGACCCACAGCTGCTGGCGGTCGTCGTCGGCGCCACGGGTCGAGGTGAAGGCCAGACGGTCGCCCGAGGGGGAGAACCGGGGCTCGGCGTCGACGCCCTCGGCGACGGTGAACCGGCGCGGTTCGCCCCCGCCGACGGGAACGAGGTAGACGGTCGCCTCGTAGGACTCCTCGTCGTCCGGTACCGTCCTGACGAACGCGACGTGCTCGCCGTCGGGGGCGACCCGCGGGTCGCCAACCTGGACGATGTCGTGGTAGTCGGTGGCTGCGACGGTCTGCATTGCCTCCCGTTCGTCGGCCCGGCGGCAAAGCCGTTCCGGAGGCGGAAGCCCGTCGTCGGCGACGGGCCGACGCCCCGCGGGGCGACAGTCCTCGCCGCAGACCCGGTGTGACGGCCGGTGAGGTTTTTAGGATGTGTCGGATACGTGTAGACGAGAGTATCCGAACAGCCCAAAACGGGCCGGGCTCACCGTTTCGATGACCGAAGAAATCGCTCAAACGAACCTCGAACGATTGCTACGGCACGCTCCCGACGTCGTCGGAGTCGTCGCCGAAGACGGCCGACTCGCGGAGGGGAGTCGGTCCGTAGAGCGCATCCTGGGGTACGATCCCGAGGACGTAACCGGCCTGTCGGTCCTCGACTACGTCCACCCCGACGACAGGGCGGCGGCGGAGGCGGTGTTCTGCTCGGCCCCGGAAGACCGGGACCTGACTGCGGAGTTCCGCTTCAGGCACGTCGACGGGTCGTGGCGCTGGCTAGAGGCGGTCAGTAGTGACGAACAGGTCGCGGCCGGTGGCTACATCGTCGACGCCCGCGACGCGGACGACCGACGGTCGGCGGACGATCGATCGGAGGCAGTGCTCGGTCGGATGACCGACGCCTTCTACGCGCTGAACAACGACTGGGAGTTCACCTACCTGAACGAGCACGCCGAGGAACTGCTCGGAGAGTCCCGCGAGGATCTGACCGGACGCGAACTCTGGTCCGTGTTCCCGGAGGCGACAGCGACGGAGGCCCACGATCGGTTTACCGAGGCCGTCGAAACCGGGGAGACGGCGTCGTTCACGCTGTTCTACGAGGCGCTCGACACCCACTTCGACATCAGAGCCTACCCCGACGAGACTGGGCTCACGGTGTACTTCCGGGACGTGACCGACGAGCGCCGTGCCGAGGCGGAACTGGAACGCAGCGTCACGACGCTGCACGGTCTGTACGAACTGGCTTCCGACACCGACCGCGACTTCGAGGAGAAGCGGTCGGAGATACTGGAACTGGGCCGGGAGTACTTCGACCTCTCGTACGGGTTCGTCACGGAACTCGACGACGAAACCCAGACCATCGTCGCCTCGACGGGGACCCACGAACTGCTCCAGCCCGGCGAGAGCTGTCCGCTCGAACAGTCCTACTGTCGGAAGACCGTCGAGGCCGACCAGATCCTGTCGGTCGCGGACGCACGCGAGGAGGGCTGGGAGGACGACAAGGCGTTCCAGTTGTTCGAACTCGGGTCGTACGTCGGCGCGAAACTCGTCGTCGACGACGCGTTGTACGGCACGCTCTGTTTCGCCTCCGCCGACCCCCGCGCGGAGTCCTTCTCGGACAGCGAACGGACGTTCGTCGAACTGGCCGCCCGCTGGCTGTCCTACGAACTGGAACGGGAGCAGTACCGCGAGGACATCGAGGAGCGCAACGAGCGTCTGGAGGAGTTCGCCAGCATCGTCTCCCACGACCTCCGGAACCCGCTGAACGTCGCCCAGGGTGCACTCGAGGGCGCCCGGATGGAGGCCGACAGCGACTACCTGGACGACGTCGAGCACGGCCTCGACAGGATGTCGACGCTGATCGACGACATCCTGACCCTGGCCCGGCAGGGCGACGCCGTCGGCGACCGCGAGCTCCTGAACCTGGGGGACCTGTGCGCCGAGTGCTGGGAGAGCGTCGCGAGCGAGGAGGCGACGCTTTCCGTCGAGACGGACCGACTCCTCGCGGCCGACAGAAGTCGCCTCCAGCAGTTGCTGGAGAACCTCCTCCGGAACAGCATCGACCACGGCGGCGACGACGTGACGATCACCGTCGGCGATCTGGCCGACGGCTCCGGCTTCTACGTCGCCGACGACGGCCCCGGCATCCCCGAAGCGGACCGTGAGGCCGTCTTCGAGTCCGGGTTCACGACCGACGAGGCGGGCACCGGGTTCGGCCTCCGCATCGTCGCGGAGATCGCGGCGGCCCACGGCTGGACGGTGTCGGTGACCGAGAGCGAGGCCGGCGGCGCGCGGTTCGAGATCGGCGGCGTCGAGCGGGTCGACTGATCACGCGTCGTCGTCGGACGCCGCGCCCACCTCGACCCGCCCGCTCGTCGCACTCAGGAGACGGTCGCGCAGGTCCGGCGCCGTCTCGACGGGCGCGCGGACCTCGAAGGTGACCCGCGCCTCGTAGGCCGCGTCGAACTCGCAGTCGGCACCCTCCAGAACCCCACGGACCGTGCCGCTGTCGTCGTACGCGACGGTCGCGGTAAAGTGCTCGTGGGGGCGTTCGGTGACGACGCCGGCGTCGTCGACGGCCGCGGAGACGGCCCGCCCGTACGCGCTCACGAGGCCGCCGACCCCGAGGTTGGTCCCGCCGTAGTACCGGACGACGACCGCGACGACGTTCTCCAGGTCTTCGCCGGCGAGGACGTTCAGCATCGGCTTGCCGGCGCTACCGCTCGGTTCGCCGTCGTCGTGCTGGTACTCCCGGAGGGGGTCGGCCCGGACGCGGTAGGCGGGGACGGCGTGGGTCGCGTCGTCGTACTCCCCGGCGACGCGGTCGACGAACGCCTCCGCGTCGGCGACGCTGTCGACGGGACGGACGTACCCGAGAAACTCCGAACCCTGGACGGTAAAGGCGGCCTCGCCGGGGCCCGCGACGGTGCGGTAGGTGTCCGCCATCGCTCGTTTTTGGCCGCTACTGTAGTTCTATCTTCCGGACGAACGCGTAGGCGTTGATCTCGTTGATGACGTCGCCGGGCAGGGACTGGTCGGTGATGAGGTACAGTTTCGGGTCCTCGGCGAACTCCGGGTCCTCGCTGATCGTCTGTCGGATCGAGATGTCGGCGTCGGCGAGCGTCCCGGCGACGGTCGCGAGAATCCCCTCCTCGTCGGCGTCGGTCACCTCCACGGTCAGGACTGTCAGATCGAGTACCGGCGCCAGGTCCATCAGGCTGGGCACCTGCGAGATGTTCTGGAAGATGCGCCGCAGGTCGTCGTCGGCGAGGATGGTGTCGGTCGTCGAGTCGACGACCCGCCGGTCGACGCCGATCTCCCGGGCGATGCCGGTGTTCGGGATCTCGATCCCGCCGGAGACCACGCGCCCGTCGTCGTTGACGGAGAAGCCCCGCTCCAGCAACAGGCGAATCACGGCCTGCTGGCTGGGCGACCCCTCGAACTTCTCCATGATCTCGTCGAACATGTCCGGGACAGAGGGTGTCGGACGATTTAGTTGTGTGGTTACGTCGGCCGGTCGCTCCCGGCCGTGCGGTGCCGACGCGACGTGCCTAGCCAGTTCACTTTAGACGGCGGCCGGGAGACAGAGGGCATGCTCACCCAACGAGCAGTGATCTACGAATGAGACGTGGCTCCCGACGGCGGTTCCTCCGGCGCGCGACGGTCGCGGGCCTCGCACTCTCGCTCGCCGGCTGTAGCGGGTCGGACGGCGACGGGACGGACACCGCGAGCCCGGGACGCACGGCGACGGACGGAGAGACGGCGACGGACACTCCGACGGCGACGCCGGAGCCCACGACGGTCCCGCCACACACCACCAGCGAACCGCCGGGCCGACTGGCCGTCGGCGCCAGCACGGCCCGTCCCGGCGAGGAGACCAGCCACCAGGTGACTGTCCCGGTCGACGGGAGCCTCTCGGGCCAGCAACTCGAGGAGGTCGCCGTCACGTACCCCGCCGCCTTCTCGGTGGATTCGGTCGACGAGGAGACGGTTCGCGCCCTCGTCGGCGAGGAGGGCGGGGAGGCGACGGAGGCACCGGTCGGCGGCGTCGCGACGGCCGAGACGGAGACCGAGAGCGAGGTGTCGGTCACCGTCGATGAGTCGGCGGAACTGGACGACGCCTACACCGTCGTGGTGGAGTACGACGGGGTGGAGACGCCCGACCGCCGCGGGGACTACACCGTCTGGACTACCGTCAACGACGAGGTGACAGAGGTGGGCTCCGTGACCGTCTCCGAGGAGCCCATCGCGGCCGTCGACCAGTTCCAGGAGAGCATCGCCGGGTGGCGGGTCGCCGGCGACGCCCAGGGGAACTCGGCGTTCCCGAACCACGACACGGAGGCCGGCCAGCAGGCGCCCTGTCTGAGGGCCGTCGACGACACCGTCGGCGGGGTCTGGTACTGGGTCGCGCCGCTGAAGTACCTCGGCGACCGCTCCGAGTACGTCGGCGGGACGCTCTCGTTCGACCTCCGCCAGTCGCGGTTCGTCAGTCAGTTCGACTCGACGGACGTCGTGATTCGGGCCGAGGGCGGTGGCGGTCTCCTCTACGACTTCGGCGACACGGAGACGCACCCGGCGACGGACTGGTCGTCCTACGAGGTGCCGCTGGAACCGGCCGACGGGTGGCGGTACAACCCCGAGGGGGAGACGCTGGAGACGGTCCGGAGCGGCTACGCCGACCTCGACGCTGCCGACGAGGCGACGTTCCGGGAGGTACTCGGCGCGGTCGACGGCCTGTACGTCCGCGGGGAGTACGTCTCCGGCAGCGACACCGGCTGGCTCGACAACGTCTCGATGACGCCGCCCTAGAGCGTCTCCTTCGTACTCGGAGCGTCGCTCCGGCGCTCGTCGAGTCTGGTCGCGTCGTCCAGCACGCGGGCCGTCGCCTTGAACAGCGCCTCGATCTCGTGGTGGGCGTTCTCGCCGTCGACGGTCGCCTGGAGCGTCAGGCCGGCGTTCTCGGTCAGCGACCGCAGGAAGTGTCGTGCGAGGACGCTCGTGAACTCGCCGACCCGTTCCTGGGAGAAGGCGCCGTCGAACGCGAAGTAGGGGCGGCCGCTCACGTCCAGGACGACCTCGGCGCGGGCCTCGTCCATGGGCACCGTGCGGTCGGCGAACCGGACGATTCCCGCGCGGTCGCCCAGCGCCTCGTCGAACGCGGTCCCGAGGACGATGGCGACGTCCTCGACGGAGTGGTGTTCGTCGACGGCCAGGTCGCCGTCGCAGTCGACGGTCAAATCGAACAGACCGTGGCGGGCGAACGACGTCAGCATGTGGTCGAGGAAGCCGACACCGGTGTCGACGGTCGCCTCGCCGTCGCCGTCGACGGTCAGTTCGCAGTCGATGTCCGTCTCGGCGGTCGTCCGCGAGGCCGACGCCGTGCGCTCGCTCATGAGGCGGCGTTGGGGGCCGCGGTAGAAGGCCGTTTCCCCT
>CAZIVN010000118.1:0-7653 GCA_964542685.1 uncultured Halobacteriales archaeon | reverse complement strand
TCAGAGGAGGGAGTAGACGTTCGCCTCGTACACCGATCGCACCTGGTTGCCCCAGTTGTGAGTGTAGGTGTCGATGACGTCTGTCGCGACGTCGCCACGGAGGTACTTCACGACGCCCCGATCGCCGGTTCGGTCCCGGAGGTGGGTCGTGAAGAAGTGCCGGAAGTAGTGGGGCGTGACGTTGTTTTCGGGGCCACCGCCGGGTTCGTGCCACCCCATCTCCGCCGCTCGCTCGGTCACGATGCCGTAGGCCCGATCCGTCGTCAGCCGACGACCCCACTCGGAGGACGTCCGGCAGAAGAGCGGCTCTGCGGGCGAGACGGCGTCCGGGCGAACGGCGAGATACCGGCCGAGGACGGCCGCCAGTTCCTCGTCGACGGGGACGACGGTCGCACGCTTCCGCTTGTTCGAGGCGGTTCGCTCCTCGCCGTTGTACGACTCGCCCCGGCTCGGTTCGTCGCTGACGTACAGTGCGTCGGGCGTGCCGTGCAGTGCCGACCGCGCGTCGGCCGGTAGTTCGACCGGCGGGTCGGCCAGGGACAGGTCCCTGACGTCCAGATTGCACAGTTCGCCGACGCGCATCCCCGTTTTCAGCAACGTGACGACGATGGCACGCTCTAACGGGTGGTCGATGCTGGCGACGAACGACCGCATCTCGCCGACAGAGAGGTCCCTGCGGTCCGGGTCGGTGTCGATCCGTTCGTCCATCTCCTCGGTGACGATGGTCATGGGGTTGGCCTCGAACGCGCCGACCTGGGTCATGTAAGCGTAGAACCGGTGGAGGTACGACGCGTACGTCGCGACGGTGCTCTCGGCGAGGTCTCCGCGGAGACTGTGCACCCAGGCCATGCAGTCCCGGTGGGTGACCGCACCGATGTCCGCGCCCTCGCCGTCGTCGACGAACGATTCGAACCGACGGAGTGCCCGTTCGTAGGCGTCTCGCGTGCGCTGGGACTTCCCGTGGTAGACGACGTCCTCGAGGAACCGCTCGATCGGGTCCTCGCCCGCACCCGACCGCTCGGCGTCGCTGGTGCTCATTCGCCCCCCAGCAGCGTGTACCCGCCTTTCGGCCCACTGTACCGAACCCGGTTCTCGGCCTGGAGTGTCTCCAGTGTCTCCTCGAGTTCGCGTTCGACGTGAGCGGTCACGGCCTCGGCGAGTTCGTCCCAGGATCTGGCCTCGCCGTCCGCAAGTGCGTCGAGGACGTGCGTTTCCAGGTCACTCACGGCAGAACCCCCAGGGTTGGCGTCCCCAGAAGCGGGTTCCTCGGGGTTTTCGTCTCGACCGTCGGAATCGAACCCACGACGGCCCGCCTGGACCATCGCACGGACGAACTCGCTCTGTGTCATGTCGAGGCGTTCGGCGTGGCGCTTCCACTCGCGTTTCTGATACTCCGGGACGTAGGTCTGTACTACCGACCGCGAGGTGTCCGTCTCGGAACTCACGGGAACCCAGTCTCACCGGCGGGTATTCAAAGTACTGGCACGACCGAGAATAAGGGCCTTTATCTGGAGAACTACCACCCTGTATCGCCCCGTATTTTCCATATATCCGTTATTATGATATCCTCAATCGGCAATGGCGTACGCAATATCCAGGATATAAGTATAGACTGCGTTTGGCCGTCGATCAGTGGGCCGCGCTACCCCGAACGGTCGATCGACCGTATCGTGAGGGTGGACCGGTATCGCCGTTCGGTTCCTCGGACTTCTCGGGATCGGCCGTCGAGGATGTGCGAACGAACCTCGTGCGCGCCCGGTGGTGAAATCACGAGTGAACTGCGAGTGTGCTCGTCTCTCACTGCCTCCAGTGATCGGTTCACGTGGTTTCGGAGTCGTGTTCTCACTCGGGAGAACGGGTCAGCTGGCCGTCGGCGCGACGACGTACACCTGTCTGCACACGTCCAGGGTTCCGGACTGCACGGCCGTCGTGGAAGCGACAGTAGCAGTCCGTCGGCCCGACATCGCCGGAGAATTCGGTCGGCTCGGCGGCCGAGAGGCCAGAAACCTCCGAAATCGAGGCATCGCGAACTGACGCTCCCGAGCCATATAAATCACATGTCGCTATACAGATTTTCGGGGCTGGGGTTCGTGCAGGCAAACCCAAACGGAGTGGCACACTCCCGGTCCGCAGGCAGTAGCTCCCCGGACCGACGGTCGCGAGGTCCGGGATTCGAATACTGACAGTATCTACGTCCCCTGGAGAGTTGCAATCAACAGGTAGCAGGTCCCGGGTCCGTGCTGGGGTAATCGACAGACGTGAATCACTTACCTCCGCGGGGCGACAGGGGTCGAAGCGGTCGCAGATACCGTCCGACGACGCGGGAGTTACCCATGCGGTGACACGTATCGCGGCGCGACTGGGCTACGTCGGCCCGAACGACTCGCGGTTACACGAGGTCAGACCGACGTCTGCACCGGATATCGACGAACGGCCGCAATTAGTTTCGAATCCGAAAGGTGACTAGATATATGCGCTCGGAACGGCACTCGTTGGTATGGGGGTTTCAGTCGAGCTACGTCTCCAGTGGGAGGCGTTTCCGCTGTCCGACGCGATCGGGGACCGCGACGGACACAGAGTGACGGTCGAACCGATCGTACCGACGGTCGAACGGGTGCTCCCGTTCGTCTGGGTCCACGGCGTCTCGAACGCCGACCCCGAGGCGGTGTTTACGGGGCCGGCGGGCATCGACCACGTAGAGGTGGTCGAGAAGAACGACGGGAGTGTCCTGTATCGCCTGCAGTGGGCGCCCGAGGACTCGGACTTCCTCGACACGCTGCAGGAGACGTCCGGCACCATCGTCTCCGCCCGAACCGCGTCCGACGAGTGGCTCTGTACCGTTCGCTTCAGGGATCACGCGCGAGTTTCCGAGTTCAAGTCGCTGTGCGACCGGCAGGGGGTGGCCGTCTCGCTCCGGAGCATCGACCACGGCATCGAGGACTCGGTTCCGGAAGGACCGCTGACGCCCGCCCAGCGCGAGACGCTGCAGTTGGCGGTCGAACACGGCTACTTCTCGATCCCACGGGAGACGACGCTGTCGGAACTCGCGGAGAAACTGGGCGTCTCCGACCAGGCGACGTCGGAGCGCATCCGTCGTGGGGTGCAGGCGCTCCTGGTCCGGCGCCTGGAGACGCCCGAAGTCGCGGAGCGGTGACCACGAGTCGCCCCACGCACTGACGAGTCCACGGTGTCTCGCCCGGGCGTCACTCACGCGCCGTCCGAGCCGTCGGGATAGGCAGTGACCGTCGGGGCGTCCGTGAGCGGATCCGTCCGGACAGCAGCGTCGCCGTCGAACGCCTCGGAGACCGTCTCGTCGTCGAGCACGGCCGCCGGGGGACCACGCGCGAGGACCTCGCCGTCGACCAGGACGACGATCTCGTCGCAAAACCGGGCCGCGAGGTCCAGGTCGTGGATGGCTGCGATCACGGTTCGACCGTCGTCGACGAGATCCCGGACCAGCGACAGCGTCTCGACCCCCCGTGTGACGTCGAGACTGGCCGTCGGTTCGTCCAGCAACAACACCGGAGTGTCCTGGGCGAGCGCCCTGGCGAGCAGCGCACGGCGTCGTTCGCCGCCGCTGACGCTCTCGATGGATCGCTCGGCGAAGCGCGCAACGTCCGTCCGCTCCATCGCCGACTCGACCCGCTCCCGACCCTCCGGATCGACGCTACCGAACCGGCCGCGGTAGGGGTGGCGCCCCATCTCGACGACGCTCCCGACGTCGAACGAGAAGGAGACGGCGGTGTCCTGGGGGACGACCGCGACGCGTCTGCTGGCGGCCCGGGACGAGAGGTCGTGGACCTGGTCGCCCTCGACGGTGACGCGCCCGGCGTCGGGGTCGAGGACGCCACTGGCGACTCGCAACAGCGTCGTCTTCCCCGCACCGTTCGGACCGATCAGCCCGACCAGTTCCTCGCGGTCGGCACGCAGTGAGACGTCGGTGAGTATCTCGGTCCCGCCCAGCGACACCGACACGTCCTCGACCCGGATCACAGTTCGGTCACCTCGCGTTTGCGGAGGAGGTAGAGGAAGAAGGGAGCGCCGACGGCGGCGGTGACGATACCGACGGGCATCTCGGCGGGCCCGGACCGGGCGACGGTGTCCGCGATCACGAGGAACGACGCCCCCGCCAGCGCACTGGTCGGCAGGAGAATCCGGTGGTCGGGGCCGACGACGAGCCGCATCGCGTGTGGGACGATGAGACCGACGAACCCGATGACGCCGCCGACTGCCACGGCCGCCGCGGTGACCACACAGGCCATCGCCAGGAGGACCGCGCGCGTCCGCTCGACCTCGACGCCGAGGTGGTGGGCCTCCTCCTCGCCGAGCAGGAGGACGTTCATGTCCGCTGCGCGGGTCACCAGCAGCGGAACCCCGACGACGACCCACAGCAGCGTGAACGTCACCTCGTCGTACGTGCTCGCGCTGAGACTGCCCATGAGCCAGTAGACGGCCCGTTCGAGGCTCTCGCCGCTGTGGAGGAGCAGGTAGGAGACGACGGCGCCGAGGAACGTCTGGACCGCCACGCCCGCGAGCAGGAGGGTCGCGACCGGCGTGCGCCCGTTCTCGCGGGCGATGGCGTACACGCCAAAGGCCGCGAGCACGGCGCCGAGGAACGCCGCGGGGCGGAGGCCGAGCGGGATGAGCGAGGGGACGGCGATGGTCGCGACGGCGCCCACCGCGGCGCCGGAGGAGACGCCGATAATCGAGGGATCGGCCATCGGGTTCCGGAACAGGCCTTGCATCACCGTGCCGGCCGCGGCGAGTGCGAACCCGACGACGGCCGCGAGCAGGATTCGCGGCAGGCGCACTCGGACCACGATGAGCCGGGTCGTGTCGGCGACGGCGAAATCGAACACGGTCCGGGTTCGGAGGCCGATTGCCGGGACTGTCAGGGGCCCGAACCCGGATCCGGGACCGACGGTCAGCCCCGTCGGGACGACCACCTGGTTCAGGAGCGCCTTCGCGACGGCGACGGCCGAGAGGCTCACCGGGCCGACGGTCGTACACACCGTGACGACGACCGCCAGGAGCCCGGCGAGCCCACCGACCCACGTGGCGGTCCGCGTTCGGAGCCGCATACACTGTGAAAGCCGGGTTGCTTTAGGTAAATATTTATTGAACTAGCCGGGAGTCAGTACCGATGTCACAGCGATCGGCCGTACTGATGCTGACCGTCTTCGTCGTGGCGGCGCTCTCGGTGCCGGCGGGCGTCGTCGGCGCCGCGGCGCCACACGACGGGACGAACGCGGCGACGGCAGTCGACACGGAGTGTGGTTTCCCCGTCACCTACACCGACGCGACCGGGACCGAGGTGACGGTCGAGGAAGAACCGGAGAGCGTCGTCACCCTCGGTCCGGGGGCGACGCAGACGATGTACGAGATCGGCGCCGAGGACAAGATCGTCGGCGCGACGGCGCTGTCCAACTACTTCCCGGACTCCGACAGCTGGACCGACGTCTCCGAGACTCAGAACGGGCGGACGCAGGTGTCCGTCGAGAAGGTGATCGCCCAGGACCCCGACCTGGTCCTCGCGGAGAACATCGCGGGCAACGATACCGTCCAGGCGCTGCGTGACGCCGGAATCACTGTCTACAAGTTCGACCGTGCGACCTCGCTCGAGTTCGTCTACGAGAAGGTCCACAGGACTGGGGCGCTCGTCGGCGCACACGAGGGCGCCGCGGAGGCCGTCGCCGACATGCAGTACGAGGTCGAGATCGCACGGCAGGCGGCCCAGTCCGGCGAGTCGCCGCGTGCGCTGTACGTGTTCTTCGGCTACACGTCCGGATCGAACACGTTCATCGACGAGATCATCACCACGGCCGGCGGGACGAACGTCGCGACGGAGGCCGGCATCGACGGCTACAAGCAGCTCAGCGACGAGGTGGTCGCCGAACAGCGCGTCGAGTGGTTGCTCCTGAACGGCGACAGTCCCGAGGTGCCCCAGCGGGAAGCCTACCAGTCGACCGTCGCGGTCGAGAACGACCAGACGGTCGTGCTGAACGCCAACAACATCAGCCAGCCGGCACCACGGATCGTCGATCCGATCCGCACGCTGTCCCAGACGTGGTTCCCCGACGCCCACGAGGAGGCCCGGCAGTCGGTGGAGCGACCGGAGGTCCGCCCGCCCTGTGCGCCGGCGCCGACGACGTCGCCCGGCGACGGTACCACCACCGCGACCGAGGGCGGTGAGAACGGAACGACGATGGCCGGAACGACGGCGGCTGCGACGACCGCCGAAGCCGGCGATGGCGGTTCGCCCGGCTTCACGGTCGGCGCCGCGGCGACCGCACTGCTCGCGGCACTCGTCCTCGTGCGGCGACGTCGCTGACAGTTCTCGCCGCTCGACGACCTCCCGTCGACCGAAAGGGTAGTGAGGCGGGGCGGCGAACCCCTCGCCATGGTCGAGAACGCCATCTATCCCGCCTACCTGGACGCGGAGTGCACTCGCGCGGAGGGCCGCCGGGTCCCCGAGGAGATGGCCGTCCCCGAGCCGACGGTCGACGAGATCGCGAGTGCGGTCCAGCAGGTGGGCTACGACGCGGTCATCGAACGCGACGTTGCCTACTCGCGGGAACACTTCCAGAAGCGGGGCCGCGTGCTGGTACAGAACCCCGAGGACGACTCGAAGAACGACATCGTCCAGGCGACGGCGGCCTACGTCGGCGCACTGAGAGAGTGATGCAGCGAGTTGGATCGGTCACCGGTGTCGCGAACGGTGTGGTGGTCGCCCGCGCGGACGACGCCGAGTACCCGGACATCGGAACGAACGTCGTCGACGAGTCCCTGGACCGGATCGGACGGGTCGTGGACGTGTTCGGCCCGGTCGACCGCCCGTACGTCGCCGTCGCCCCGGAAGACGACGTCCGGGGCGCGTCGCTGGTCGGCGAACGCCTGTATGCCCGGTAATCGAGCCCGACCGCCGTAGCCGGTAGCGATATTTACCGTCCCTGCGATACCCTTCACATGCCGATCCACAAGGAGTGGCGCCCGGCCTCGAAGGACCACGTCTCGCTCAACGTGCCCAGCCAGTCCGGTATCTACGAACTGAAGTCGTTCGGGACGCTGGTGTACATCGGCCGAGCGGACGACCTGGCGGCGGCGCTCTCGGAGGCGCTGGACCGACGCACGCCGAACTACTACCGGTACCGGACGCTGGACCTGCTGGAGGACCTGGCGGAGATTCACGCGAACCACCTGTCTCACTACGAGGACGAGCACGGACAACTGCCGGCCTGGAACCGGTCGGAGGACGACGACGCGGCCGAGGAGACGCCGGCGTAAGACGAGGCCAGGGCAGAGCGAGGCGGGACGAGGTGGGGTACAGTCCCCGACGCGCCTACCAGGTGCCGTGGAAGGTGTCGAACGAGAGGTCTTCCAGAGGTTTCTCGCCGATGGCGATCTGGTACTCGCCGGGCGTGAGCATCGGCTTGTGGAACTGCGGGCCGTCGTCGGTGGTGATCCGGGGACACCCGGTGTTGACGAACGCGTCCATGTCGAAGTTTCGCAGGCGATCCGGCGTCACCTCGTCCATGGTGATGAGGTAGGCGTCGTCGTTGTGCTCGACGATCTCCTCGGCCTGGTCCCAGCGGCCCTGTCCGATCTTCGTACAGAAGATGACGCCCCACTCCTCGGCGTCCATCGCCTTGTGGA
>CAZIVN010000117.1:0-7688 GCA_964542685.1 uncultured Halobacteriales archaeon | reverse complement strand
TCGCGCCAGTCGGCCCACGTCGTCAGCGTCGAGGGGCGAATCTCCAGTTCGGTACCCTGGTGGGGGCCACAGATGGCCGTCGCGAGCAACTGGCTCCAGAAGCTCTCGGTCGCCAGGTCGTACAGCACGAGGTTGCCGGAGTTTCTCACCGACGCGTCCGGCGCCACGTCGCGCCGTTCTGCGGCGAACACGTCGCCGCTCTCCTCGGCGGCGCGGGTGTACTCCTCCGGCGGGACCCACAGTTGCCCGGAGACGTCGAAGGTCAGTGTCTCGCCGTCGACGACCCTGGACGCCACCATCCCGCTGTTGCAGATGGGACAGAACGTCACGAGCAGTGGCCCGCCGAAGTCGTCGTTGACCGCCTCGTACTTCCAGAACGCCGCGATGGGGTACGCCCGGGCCCGGTCCCCGGCAGTCACCCCCACGACGGCGTCGTCGTCGGTCAGGTGGCCGGGACCGGGCACCGCGTCCGTCTCCTCGGCGACGGCCGACCAGTCCGCGGCGAACGCCGGGTCGCCGATCCCCTGGATGCTGTCCGGCAGCACCGACGCTTCGCAGATGTCTCCCGGACGGCCCAGTTCTGCGAGCGTCGGCGCCGTCACCGTCGCGTCGGTCGTCGTGCTCGACGTTCCGTTCTCCCGGTCCCGACCGCCGGGGGTGCTCCCGACGCACCCGGCGAGGGCACCGAATCCAGCGCCGACGCCGGCGAGCAACCGTCTGCGGGTCGGTCCCCTGTTCGTCACGGCCCTGCCTCCGTCACGACTCGTCCTGGCCGTAGACGGTCGTGTCCTCGTTGAAGTC
This sequence comes from uncultured Halobacteriales archaeon, assembly GCA_964542685.1. Lineage (GTDB taxonomy): Archaea > Halobacteriota > Halobacteria > Halobacteriales > Natrialbaceae > CAZIVN01. The sequence continues at coordinate 6,887 of CAZIVN010000117.1, read as the reverse complement.
GGCCCACGCGAACCAGTACATCTGCGACCGCCCGTTGGCCCGCTCCAGGGTCGTCCCCTGGTGGGGGCCGTCGACGGCCTCGCCGGAGACCCGCTGCCAGCGGGACCCGGCGGCGGCGAGGTGGGCGTCGTCGGCCGCCTCGAAGGAGACGACGGCGCCGTCGACGACGCGGACGTACGCGACGAGGGAGTCGGAGGGCGTCGTCGTCACCACGACCGGGCGGTCGCCGACGGCGTCGTTGACGACCCCCTCCGCCTTGACGGTCTCCAGGGGGTAGGCGGTCGCCTCCCCGTCGGCCGCCACGCCGATGACCTCCGCTTTCGGGTGGAGACGGTCGTCGACGTCGCTGTTGGCGCCGATGCCGACGCGGCTGCTGTCGCCGTAGCCCGAGTAGGGATCGACGTCGTAGTTGCGGGGGGCGGCGCCGTCGACGATGGTCTCCGACGCCGGCGGCGGGAGCAACACCTCGGTGTCGGGGTGTTCGCCGCGCCACTCGCCCCAGGTCGTCAGCGTCGAGGGGACCAGTTGCAGTTGCTCGCCCGTCCGGTCGCCCCGGATGGCCGTCGCGAGGATCTGACTCCAGAGGCTCTCGGTCGCGACGTCGTACATCACCAGGTCCGACTGCCAGAGGAGGCCGGAGACGCCGAACGTCGTCACTTCGCCGTCGACGCGGCGCTCGGCCGTCATCGCGCTCCCACACAGCGGACAGTAGGTCACCAGCAGCGGTCCGTCGAACTCGTCGTTGACGATCTCGTGCCAGCTCAGGATCGTCAGCGGGTAGGCACGCGCCGTCCCGTCCCGGACCACGCCGATCACGCGCTGGTCGTCGTCCAGCGACGCGTCGGCGTCGGACCAGTCCGCTCCGAACGCCGGGTCCGTGATCGCCGGGATGGCGTCCTTGCGCGCGCCCCGGTCCAGTTTCGAGCGGTCGACCGGCAACTCGACGTCCTCGAGCTGTGCCGTGTCGACGTCGCTGACGGACGCCGCGCTGGCGTTCGCGCCGGCGGTCGTCTCCCCGCCGTCGCCACCGTCGCTCCCCCCACCGTCCCCGTCGTCGTTCGGGTCCTCACCGCCGAGATCAGAGGTCGAACAGCCCGCGAGGCCGAGCGTGCCCGCGGCGGCGAGTGCCGCCAGGTACGCGCGTCGGGACGGCTCGCGGTTCGAATCGGTCATAGAGACACTCACGGCGATATCGGCATAACTGTCCGGTGGTAGTGCGACCGTCGCTCACGACCGGAACAGGGCTTTCATACCGTCACGCCGTGAGTATCGTGTATGCAACGCTCACGTCGGTCGGTCCTCCGTGCGACCGGCGTCGCCGCGATCGGCGGGCTCGCGGGCTGTCTGGGCTCGGTTCGGTCGGCGCTGCGTGGCGACACCGGGCCGGACCCCGAGAACGGACTGGTCCTCGAATCGCTCGACGTCGGCGGCTCACCGGGCGGCGACCTCGCCGTCAATCCCGCCGGCGAGGCGACGCTGATCGACTTCTTCGCCACCTGGTGTCAGCCGTGCAAACCCCAGATGGAGGGGCTGGGCGAGCTTCGCGACCGCTTCCCCGACCTCGCGATGCGGTCGGTCACGAACGAGGACGACCGGGACGCCGTGCGGAAGTTCTGGCAGCAGTACGACGGCACCTGGCCCGTCCTGATCGACCCGGAGGCGGCGGCCCAACAGGAGTACCAGCCCCAGGGGGTTCCGACGCTCATCGTCTACGACCCCGACGGCAAGGAGGTGTGGCGCCACACGGGACTGGCACGGACCGAACGAATCGCTACTGCGGTCGAGAACGCCCAGTCGTGACGGGACTCTCGCAACTCTCGTTCGCCTTTACCGGCGGCCTGTTCACGTTCCTCGCGCCGTGTGCCTACCCCCTGCTGCCGGGCTACGTCGCGTACTTCCTGGGCGACGAGTCCGAGACGACGGCGCCGCTCTCGGTCAGACTGCGCCGTGCGCTCGTCGTCGCGGCCGTCACCAGCCTCGGCTTCTTCCTCGTGTACGCCGCGCTGGGCGGGCTCGCGACCGCGCTGGGGGCCGGCGCGCTGCGGAGCGTCAGTCTCCTGGAACTGGTCGTCGGCACGCTCCTGATCGTCCTGGGGGTCGCGATGGCGACCGGCCGCTTCCGGCCGGAGACGCACATCCCGCTCCCCGAGCGGCGTCGCTCCGTCGGCGGCTTCTTCGCGTTCGGCGTCGTGTACGCCGCCGCCGCCGCGGGCTGTACCGCGCCGGTGTTCGTCGGCATCGCGACGGTCGCACTCGGCAGCAGTCCGACCGGCGCCGTCCTCACGTTCGGCGCCTTCGCCGCCGGGATGAGCCTCCTCATGCTCGCGGTGACGCTACTGGCCGCCGTCGGGCGCGACGCGGTGCTCCGGCGGCTCTCCGGGCAGACCGGCCGGCTCACGCAGGTCGCCGGCGTCGTCCTCGTCGTCGCCGGCGTCGTCCAGTTGTACTACTACCTCGTCGTGTTCGACGGGGCGTCGACGCTCGGACTGTGACCCACGCTCGCGGCCGGGCGTGTCGTCGCGTCAACACAGCGGCTTCGGGTCGACGCCCAGCGCCGACAGCGAGTCCGCGTAGTCGTCGTACGAAACCTGGATGGCGTACTCCGCGGGCCCCTGGGCGCGCTCCCAGTCCTCGGCGTCCGTACAGCACTCGGCGAGCAGGTCCAGTCCGGTCTCCAGGCTCTCCTCGGTCTCGGCTCGCAGGTCGCGAAACAGGTCCGCGCCACCGGTGTCGCCCTCGTTGACGAAGTAGCCGATGACCTGGAGGTGCGTCCGGATGCTGACCAGCCCGCGACCCACCAGGCCCGCGGCGACCCGCGGGACAGTCCCGTCCAGTCCCCGGAGGTACGTGTGCAGCGGGCCGCCGTCCGCCGGTTCGAAGTCGTCCGGGAGGTTCGCGGCGACGCGGTCGTAGTGCTCGCGTTCCTGTTTTGCGACCGCCGCGAACGCCTCGCGGACGTCGGCGTCGCTCTCGTCGTCGGCCCACGCCTCGAAGGTCCGGCGGGCGGCGTGTTCGCTGTGGGCCGCGGCGGCGTACACCCGTTCGTCGGTCATGTCGGCGTCGGTCAGTGCGATCAACAGCTTCGACGACCCCAGTCGGTCCAGTTCCGTCGCCATCGACTCCTCGACCCGCTCCCGGAAACTCGCGGCGTCCATGGGGCGACGTTCGCTCCGGCGGGTCCTGAAAGTTTCCGACTCCGACGCTCACCGCTTTCGTCGTGCCCCACGGTGCGTGTCCCAGTCACACGCCGACCGTACGCTTAAACCGCCGCCCCGACGTAGAGTGCCACATGACAGACGACGCGGACGGTGACGTCCCGACGACCTCCGCCGAGGCCCTCGCACACCGGGTCGAGGCCGGCGAGGAACTGACGGTACTCGACGTCCGGGACCGCGACGAGTTCGAGACCTGGCACGTCGACGGCGAGAGCGTCGACGCCGTCCAGGTCCCGCACGTGAAGTTCGTCCAGGCGGAGGTCACCGGCGGTGTCGCGGACCTGCTGGACGACCCCGAGGAACCGATCGTCGTCGTCTGTGGCGAGGGCGACGCCAGTGCCTACGTCGCAGACCTGCTCGTCGAGGCCGGCTTCGACGCCGCGAACCTCGCCGGCGGGATGGAGGCGTGGGCCCGGGTCTACCGGACCACCGAGGTTCCGACGGGTGACGGCGCCGACGACGCCGACGCCGCGGCCGGGGGCGACGCGCTCACCGTCCTCCAGTACCGACGGCCGGCGACTGGCTGTCTCGCCTACCTCGTGAGCGACGGGGACGCCGCGGCGGTCGTGGACCCGCTGCGGGCAGTCACCGACCGGTACGTCGCAGACTGCGAGGAACGGGGCTGGGAACTGGTCGCGGCCCTCGACACGCACGTCCACGCCGACCACGTCTCGGGCGTCCGGGCGGTCGCCGACCGGACCGGCGCCGAGGTCGTCGTGCCCGCCGCAGCCCGCGAGCGCGGCCTGGACTACGGCGACAGGGACGTCCGGTACGTGGACCACGGCGACGCCGTGACCGTCGGCGAGTACGACCTGGCGGCGGTCCGCCTGCCGGGCCACACTACGGAGATGACCGGCTACCGCGTGGGTGACTGCCTGTTCGCCGGCGACTCGCTGTTCCTCCGGGCGGTCGCTCGCCCGGACCTGGAGGGTGCCGCCGAGGGGGAGGCGGGCGACGCGGCGAGCGCGGACGCCGACACGGAAAGTCCGGACGCCGCCGTCGACGACCGCGCTCGGGACCTCGCGGCGACGCTGTACCACACCCTCCGGGAGCGCGTTCTCGGGCTTCCCGATGCGACCTGCGTCTGTCCGGGCCACTACGAACCGGGGACGACTCCCGAGGCGGACGGCACGTACACCGCGACGGTCGGGACGCTGCGCGACCGGGTGGCCGCACTCGACCTCGACCGCGAGACGTTCGTCGACCGCGTCGGCGGGACCGCCGCGCCGCGCCCGGCCAACTTCGCCGACATCGTCGCGACGAACCTCGGCCGCGCGACGACGGACGACGAGACGGCCTTCGAACTGGAACTGGGACCGAACAACTGCGCCGCATCGGCGGACTAGAATCGAGACGACACCGAGCGACGGAGACAGCGATGACCGACGACACCACGACGGACGACCACGGAGACGGATCGGCAGATCAGACGACAGCGGACCCGACAGCCGAGACGGCCGACGACCCGGACGACCAGGACGGCAACGACCGACTTGAGGGGGTCGCGGCGGCCATCGAGCGGGTCGACGACCCCGTCACCGTCGACCACGTCGTCGCGGACCTGCGCGAGTTGGGTGTCGAGCGCGGCGACGTCCTGATCGTCCACACGTCGCTGTCCTCGATCGGGTACGTCGCCGGCGCCAGCCAGGCCGTCGTCGAGGCGCTGATGGACGCGGTGACGGAGACGGGGACGCTGGTGATGCCGACCCACTCCTACCACATCATGGACCCGGCGACGTTCACCGCCCAGCCAGTCCCCGACGACTGGGAGGAACCGATCCGCCAGTCGAGCACGCCGTACCGTCCCGCCGTCACGCCGACGACGGGGATGGGGCAGATCGCGGAGACGTTCCGGGACTACCCCGAGGTCCGCCGGAGCCGTCACCCCACGGCGTCGTTCGCGGCGTGGGGGGCCGACCGCGACGCCGTCGTCAAGGACCACCCCTGGGACCCGCCGATGGGGGAGGGATCGCCGCTCGCGTCCGTGTACGACCTCGACGGGAAAATTCTACGGATCGGCACCGACGCCAACACCTCCTTGCACCTCGCGGAGTGGCGGGCGCCGGGCGAGACCCCGACGCAGGAGAACGGCGGGCCTGTCCTGAACGACGAGGGGGAGCGCGAGTGGGTCACCTTCGAGGAGGTCGACGGCCCAGACGACTTCCGCGAGGCCGAGGCGGCCTTCGAGGAGGCTGGCGGAACGATCCACCGCGGGACCGTCGGCGCCGCCGAGACGACGCTGGTCTCCCAGCCCGACCTGGTCGACTTCGCGGCGGCGTGGTTCGGCGAGCACAGGTAGTCGAGCGTCGGCCGGGCGGACAGTCCCCGGTCCGACTCAGTCGTCGTCGGCCGCGGCGGCGGAGTCGGTCGTCGCCTCGGCGTCGGTCTCGATGCTGGGCGGGTACTTCCCGCGGTCGAGCTTGAGGTCGGACTTGGGGCGAGCCATGCAGGTCAGCGCGTAACCCTCGCGTTCCTCGTCGGTCAGGCCGCGGGCCGCCGGCTGGGTCACCTCGCCCTCGACGACTTCGGCCGAACAGGCCAGACACATCCCCACCCGGCAGGAGTACTCCTGTGCGATGCCCTCCTCGATGCAGCGGCTGAGGACGGTCTCCTTGTCGGACACGGTGATCTCCTCACCGGTGCCGACGAACTCGACGGTGTACTCGGTCATACCCCCCGCTTCTCGGCGCCCCGTCAAAACTCTTTATTCCCGTTTCGACGGTCTGGAAGGGACAGAACCCGGCGACGGTAATAAAGAGTTTTCTCGCTTCGGGGTCCAGACCCGGGCATGTCAACTGACAACGCCACCGACGCGGGCACGAGTGCGACCCCGCGGACGGTGTCGACGGACGTCGTCGTCGCGGGTGCGGGAACGGCGGGGTGTTACACCGCGGCGACGGTCGCCGAGGCCGGGTACGACGTGGTCGTCGTCGAGCGAAAGTCCGAGGAAGAGGCCGGCCACATCGCGTGTGGCGACGCGCTGAAGGGGGCCGACGCGTTCCCCGACGTCATCCCCAAGTCGCGCCTCGAACCGGCGTTCACCAACACCGGCGTCGACCACGGGCGCTTCGAGATTCCCCAGGAGGACACCGTCCTGGAGATTCCGGTGCCGGGCGAACTCGCGGTGATCGACCGCTGGGAGTACGGCCGCCGCATCATCGACGGCGCGGAAGCCGCCGGCGCACAGTTCCACTACGACACCGTCGTCCAAGACGTCCGCCAGGACGACGACGGCCGCGTGACGGGTCTCCGGTCGAAGCGCAAGGGCACGCCCGTGACCTACGATGCCGAGGTGGTCGTCGACGGCGCCGGCGCCCTGTCGATCCTCCAGGACAACGCCGACTTCTCGGAGACGACCTTCGACACGAACGTCACCTACTCGCAGTTCTGTTCGGCCTACCGCGAGATCGTCGAGGTCGAGGACCCCGTCGAGTGGGACGACGCCCTCGTGTTCAAACCCACCGAGCGCGCGGCGGGGTACCTCTGGTACTTCCCGCGGACCGACACCGAGATCAACGCCGGCCTGGGCTTCCAGATGACCGAGGAACCGATGCAGCTGGTCGACGACCTGAAACGCGACCTCCGGGACCGGCCGGAGTTCGAGGGCGCCACAGTCAAGGACAAACTCGGCGCGGCCCTGCCGACGCGGCGACCGTACGACTCGGCGGTCGC